>JAPYWU010000131.1 GCA_028276205.1 Dictyoglomaceae bacterium
AAAAAATAAAAAGAAAAATAAAATTACTATCTTCCATATCTTTCTTTCCATAATTTTTTAATCCTTTCTTTTATTATTTTTTCTCTTCCTTGCTCAGTTGGATTGTAAAAAACTTCATCCACATTATATGGCAAATACCTTTGAATTACAAAATGCTCTGGAAAATCATGAGGGTATAAATAATCAGGAGAACTTCCCCATAAGTGCTCTGGAATTTCTGAGACACCCTTCTCCTGTATATAATTCATGGCTTTTTCTATAGAAGATATCACACTATTACTTTTTGGGGCAGTTGCAAGGTATATGGTAGCTTCAGCTAATGGAATCCTTGCTTCTGGCATACCTACCACATCCACAGCATAATATGCAGCTTGAGCAATCAACAAGGCTAAAGGATCTGCCATTCCTATATCTTCAGCAGCATGAATTATAAGTCTTCGAGCAATAAATCGTGGATCTTCTCCTGCAAGAAGCATCTTTGCCAAATAATACAATGCTGCATCAGGATCAGACCCTCTTATACTTTTAATGAAAGCTGATATGGTATGATAATGCTCATCACCTTTTTGATCATATCTTATTAACCTTTTTCCTATCACTTCTCTTACCACTGATGCATCAATATGATTTTTTCCATCCTCATCAACTTTTGCCACAAATGAAGCAAGTTCTAAAGTATTAAGAGCAATTCTTGCATCTCCATTAGCAAATCTAACTATTTCATCAATAGCTTCTTGAGAAATTATAATATTTTTTTCTCCTAAGCCTCTTTCTTTATCTTTTATTGCTCTATCAATTAATAACCTTAGCTTATCATCAGCTAAGGGCTTCAATTCTATAATTCTACAACGAGAAAGGAGGGTTGTATTTAAAGCAAAAAGAGGGTTTTCAGTAGTAGCACCTATAAGAATTATTACACCTTTTTCTACAAAAGGAAGAAGTACGTCTTGTTGTAATTTATTAAAATGATGTATTTCATCAAGAAATAAGACAGTTTTCTTTCTATAAAGTTCAATATTTCTTTGAGCTTTTTGAAGAGCTTCCTTAAGATCTTGCACTCCAATTATAGCAGCATTTAACTCTATAAACTCAGCCTTTATTTCTTTAGCTAAAAGAATAGAAAGGGTGGTTTTTCCAGATCCCGGTGGTCCAAAGATAATAAGGGAAGGTAAATAACCTTTTTGCACTGTTCTTCTTAAAAAAGAACCTTCACCTATAATCTCCTCTGCACCAAGAAATTCATCAAAACTTCTTGGTCTCATTCTATATGAAAGAGGTTGAAAACTATTATCCTCTTTAAATAACTTTTCTTGTCTATCCATCTAAGAAATGCCTAAAAATCATTTGAAAATTTCTTATTATATCGCCTTTACTTTGCATTATATAGATCCCATCATCAAAAGTGTATACACCCTCTTTTAAAGTAAAAATATTTATTTCTTTACTTTTCATAAATCTTTTTTTCAAAAGGGAATATATATTCTCAATTATATTTCTTTCTATTTTTAAAGTTGTATCAATAAAAAATATTGTAATCTTTGGCTTTAATACTTCTCTTCTTCTTAAAAATTCCCAAATTTCTCTTAGCCTTATATTATTAGGAGGACTTGATTTACACTCTACATACAATAAGTTATTCTCTAATATGGATAGGATATCAAAATCTCCCCCACCTTTAATCTCCTTTATTTTTACTCCCCAAATTGTGGGCATATAAAATTCCTTTTTTAATATCTCTGATATAAACCACTCTAAGGTTTCTCCCAAATTATCTAAATAATAGTAATAAAACAAAAACTGATCTTCAAAATTCTCTATAATATGAGTTTTCGACAAAAAATTCCAGTGTTCTTCTACCTCATCTTTTTTCCAGCGAGAAAAAAGAGTTTCACAATCAATATAATTATCTTTTTTAAATAGCAAAAGATCACCTAAAAAACGTCTAAATCTATAATTAAAAAGTTTCTGATAATATTCGTCTAAAAACTCTTTCTCCCTTGGTAATATTACCCTTTCAATAGGACATTCTTCTATTATCTCATAACCTCTACGCCAAAGAGCTCTTCTTACTTCTTCAGAATCCATTTAATCAATCTTTATCTTCCTCTAACATCTTAAGAATCTTTTCCAGTACTTTATCTTTATTATTATCTTTTTCCTCTTTTGTATAAACTCTAACCACTTCATCTAAAGATACTAATTCTCTTCTTTCTTCGTCATATTCCACAACAAGCTTGTTTAAGGGGACATGATGGTCTACCACTACTCCCTTTCCTTGCTTAGTCTCTATAATACTACCTTTTGGAGGCAACTCTTCCTTTATTTTTTGATATGTTTCATATTCGTAAGCTAAACAACACATTAATCTTCCGCATATTCCAGATATTTTTAATGGGTTTAAAGCCAAAGATTGTTCTTTTGCCATCTTAACAGTAATAGATTCAAATTCCTGCAAAAAAAGATGACAACATACTTCTCTTCCACATATTCCTAAGCCTCCCATATATTTTACTTCATCTCTTACTCCTACCTGATGTAATTCAATTCTTGTTTTATATTGTGAGGCAAGATCTTTTACTAATTCTCTAAAATCTACTCTATCTTCAGAAGCAAAATGTATTGTTATCTTGCTATAATCAAAGGTTATTTCACAAGCTAGCATTTTCATAGGAAGAGACATTTCGTTTGCTTTTTTCTGGGCATATTCTAAAATTTGTTTCTCCTTTTCTCTGTACTCCTTTATCTTCTCCAAATCTTCTTCTGTTGCTCTTCTTAGTATAGGTTTTAAGGGAGATGGAGGTTGAAAATTCTCTGGAGGCTCAAAAGGTGGAATTGCTACTCTACCTGCCTCCGTTCCTTGCACAGTTTTAACAATTACCCAATCTCCCACTTTTAAATCCAAATCATCAGTAGAAAAATAATAAACCTTCAAGCTTCTTAATCTAATACCTACCACATACTCTTTAGCTTTAATTTCTTCCATCATCCTTTCATCCCTACTCTCAAAAATAAGGTTTCTAATGTAAGAGTCAAATTTGCATTATTTCTAATATTCCTGATAGCATCCTGCGTCATTCTAAAGAAAATTTTCAAATCTTCTAAGGAATACTCTTGAGATTTTCGTGCTATCTCAACAGAAAAATCCTTTTGAGTTATAAACTCATCTTTTTGCAATAGCTTCCAGAAAAACATATCTCTCCACCAAAAGAGAACCAACTCTAAATAATTAATTATTTTTTCATTATCTTTTTCCTCCACAAGAAAATCAACCACCTCAAATGGAGAATATAATTTTTCTCTTTTTAGTAAAGTTAAATATTTAAAAAGTTCAATTCTTTTATTCCAATTTTCTTCTTCATTCCAATACAAAGCCTTTCCAACACTTCCTTGGGATAAAGATATTAATATATCTATTCTATCTTCTGGAACTTTATCTTCTATAATTTTTCTCACTTCTTCCTCGTTAAGATATGAAAAATTAATGATTTGACTTCTTGATATTATAGTAGGAAGAAGAAGCTCAGGACGATAAGCTATCAATATAAATATGGTATATTCTGGAGGCTCTTCAAGTATCTTCAAAAGAGCATTTGCCCCTTCGTTTCTTAATTGATGGGCATCGTCTAAAATAAAAACCTTATAATTACTTACATAAGGCTTTAAATAAGCTTCTCTTCTCAAATCTTTAATCTGCTGTATCTTATACCACATTCCATCGGGTTGAAGGTAAAATAAATCAGGATGACTCAATTTCTTTATATTTAGACAAGACTCGCATTTACCACATCCTTCAAAAGGTTCTACTTTACAATTTAAGGCCTGAACCAAAGAAATAGCTGTTAACTTTTTCCCTACCCCTTCAGGTCCCACGAAAAGGTAGGTTTGAGATATTTTGTTCTCTTTAAGGGATTTCCTGAGTATTTTTATGGCTAAATCCTGACCTATAATCTCTTTAAATGCCATCTCTAAATCTTCTCAAAATATGTCACATCTACAGCAAATACAATAGCCCCGCCAACTTTCACCTTTACAGGCATTGGTACCATTCTTAAGAGTTCTACAGAAGGAAGAGGAGGAATAATTATTTTTTCTCTTTCCTTACAATTTTCTTTTAAAACTGTAATAAAATCCTCAAAACTATCATCTTGAACAACAGTCATTATAGTAACACTACTTTCTTCTAAAAATCCCCCTTTACTTCTGAAAAAAGTAAAAGAAAAGTTCTTTTCTAAAAGAATCTCTCTAACTTTTTTCCAATCCTCTTCCTGAACAATAGCAAAAACTAATTTCATTTACCCACCTCTAAATATATTTTCTTTCCAAATAACTAATAATATCTTTCCTTATTTCTTCTATAGATCTTTCTCCAGAGATTACAACAAATCTTTCTTTCTCCCTTTCAGCTATTTCTAAATATCCTTTTCTTACTTTATCATAGAACTCTAAACTTTCCCTTTCTATTCTATCAAAATTCTTTTTTCTACTCAAAGACTTGTAAGGATCTATATCAATGAGAAAGGTTATATGTGGTATTAAATTAGAAGTCG
>JAPYWU010000132.1 GCA_028276205.1 Dictyoglomaceae bacterium
GCAATTAGAGCTGCAAGATATTTAAAGAAGGATATAGATTATACTACTGATGAAAAAACGAGGACAGTATCTTTAACAGAAGAAGGTTTGAGAAAGGCAGAAAAATTTTTAGGGGTAAAGGACCTATATGATTTTCAAAATATGGATTTAGCTCATGCCCTTCTTCAGTGTTTGAAGGCTCTTAATTTTTATCATAGAGATAGGGATTATATTGTTAAAGATGGAGAAGTGATAATTGTTGATGAGTTTACAGGAAGATTGATGTTTGGAAGAAGATATAGTGATGGATTGCATCAGGCTATTGAGGCAAAAGAAGGAGTAAGAATAAGAGAAGAAAATATTACTTTAGCAACTATTTCTATACAAAATTATTTTAGAATGTATAAGAAGATAGCTGGTATGACAGGAACTGCAGCTACAGAAGAAGAAGAATTTGTTAAGATTTACGGATTAGAGGTAGTTGTTATACCTCCAAATAAACCTTTGAGGAGAACCAATTATCCAGATCTTGTTTTTAAAACAGAAGAAGAAAAATTTGAGGCTGTAGTAAAGGAGATTGAGGAATTATACAAAATTGGAAGACCAGTGCTTGTAGGTACAACATCTATAGAAAAGTCTGAAAGATTAAGTAAAATGCTTAAAAAGAAGGGTATTCCCCATAATGTATTAAATGCAAAGTATCATGAAAAAGAAGCTGAAATTATTGCTAAGGCTGGTCAGAAGTATGCGGTAACTATTGCTACTAATATGGCAGGAAGAGGTACAGATATTGTTTTAGGTGAAGGAGTGGCTGAGCTTGGGGGTCTTCATGTTATTGGAACAGAAAGACATGAAAGTAGAAGAATTGATAATCAGCTAAGAGGACGTGCAGGCAGACAGGGAGATCCTGGCTCTTCGAGATTTTATGTTTCATTAGAAGACGATCTTTTAAGGCTTTTTGGAGGAGATCAAATAAAAGCCTTAATGGATAGATTAGGAATGGAAAAAGGACAACCTATTGAATCCCCTTTACTTACAAGATTGATAGAAAATAGCCAAGCTAAGGTGGAAAAGTTAAATTTTGAGATAAGAAAGCAACTTTTAGAGTATGATGATGTACTTAATAAGCAGAGAGAAGTGGTATACTCTGAAAGAAGAAAAATATTAACCATGGATAATTTGGAAGAAATAGTACAAAAGATATTAGATAGAGTATTAGCAAGGTTCTTTAATCAGATGTCTTCTCAGGAAAAGGAAAGCTGGAAAAATATGTTTCTTGAGGTATTTGGATTTTTACCATTAAATTGGGAAGAGATTATATCTGAAGATAATTTTGAGACTATTAAAGAGAAATTAGAGAAATTAATTAAAGAGAAATATGAAGAAAGAAAGATGAAATTTGGAGAAGATACCTGGAAAGAAATTGAGAGAATAGTGCTTTTATATGTAATTGATAAACTATGGATTGAGCATCTTAATGATATGGAAGCCTTGAGGGAAGGTATTGGTTTGAGAGCTATTGCTCATCACGATCCTTTAGTAGAATATAAAAAAGAGGCTTATCAAATGTTCCAAGATATGGTAAATACTTTTGATTGGGAAAGTATCAGATACTTATTTAATGTCCATATTAGTGAAGAAACAAAAACAGCAAATCGTGGAAGGAGGAGTTAATTTGGGTATTTCTGTAGCGGACTTGTTAATAGCATACGAAGAAATATTAGAGAATTTCAATAAGTTGGGTGGTTATCTTTGACTTAAATAGGATAAAGTCAAGATTAAAGGAATTAGAAAATAAAATTGCTACGAGTAGCTGGGATGATCCAGAGAAAAATAAAGCCCTTTTAAGTGAATATAACAACTTGCAAAAGGAGTTAAATGATTGGCTATCAATAGAAAAAGATATTAATGAATTAAAAGAATGGAAGGATCTTATTGAAGAAGGGGATGAATTTGGAGAAGAGTTTGAAAGGAAATTAAAAGAAGTTAAAGAAAAAATTAAAAACTTTGAGATCAATTTAATCTTACAAGAACCACATGATAATGCTAATGCTATTCTTTCTCTACATGCAGGGACAGGAGGTACTGATGCTCAAGATTGGACTGAAATTCTTTTAAGAATGTATATAAGATGGGCAGAAAGAAAAGGTTTTAACGTAAAAATATTAGATATATCTCCAGGAGAAGAAGCAGGAATAAAAAGTGCTACTTTATTAATAGAAGGTGAGAGAGCTTACGGATACCTTAAAGGCGAAAAAGGAGTACATAGACTTGTGAGAATTTCACCTTTTGATGCTAATCATAGAAGACATACATCCTTTGCTTTAGTGGAGGTTATTCCTGAAATTCCTGAAAGTAATATTGTTATAAGACCTGAAGATTTAAAAATAGAAACTTTTAGAGCGGGAGGAGCAGGAGGACAACACGTAAATAAGGTTGAATCAGCTGTTAGAATAACCCATATTCCAACTGGTATAGTAGTTCAATGTCAAAATGAGAGATCACAGCATGCCAATAAAGAGATGGCTTTGAGAGTTTTGAAGGCTCGTCTTGAGGAATTAGAAGAAAGAAAAAGAAGAGAACAGATAGCCTCTTTAAAAGGAGAAGTACAAGAAATAAGTTGGGGAAATCAAATTAGATCTTATGTATTTCATCCATATACATTGGTAAAAGATCATAGAACTGGTTTGGAAGTGGGTAATGTACAAGCTGTCATTGATGGTGATTTAGATCCTTTTATTGAAGCATATTTATTTAGTGAATGGCAAAGGAAAAAAGATAGATGAAAAAAGTGCTCCTTTTTGGATACTATGGGGAAGGTAATCTTGGAGATGAGCTTCTTTTAAAGAGTTTATTATTTTCTTTAAGTACGGATTTTGAGATAGGTGTATTATCAAAGAAAAAAGATAAAAATTCAAATTATAGGTTTTTTAATAAATTTTCACCCCTTCAAGTATATAAAGCCTTAAAATGGGCAGATGTTGTTGTTGCGGGAGGAGGAGGACTTTTTCAAGATAAAACAAGTATAAAATCCTTTTTTTATTATTTATCTATCGTTTTCTTTGCTTTACTTTTTAATAAAAAGTTATATCTTTTGGGTCAAAGTTTTTCTCCTTTAAGAAATAGAATTGAGGAAAAGCTATTAGGTTTTATATTAACTCAGTGTAACAAAGTATATGTAAGAGATTCTCTTTCTTATAATTATTTGAAAAAGATAAATGTTCCTGAAGAAAAAATTAAACTATCAACAGATTTAGTTTTTTTATTAGACTTTAATTATAAAAATGTAGAAGCAAAATATATAGGGATCAATTTGAGGAGATGGAAAGATTATAGTTTGAATGATATATACTCCCTTCTTACTAATTTGGCTGGATTAATAAATAAAGAGATGGCATTTTATGCTTTGCATACTGAAGATAAATATCTTTTTGATGAGTTAGACAACCATATAAAATCAAAAATTAAATTTATAGAACTTGCAGAAGATAATATTGAAGAGTTTTTTCCTCTGAATATAATTTTTATTGGTATGAGACTTCATAGCCATATTCTGTCTGTACTTTTTGAGATTCCTTTCATTGCAATTTCTTACGATGAGAAGGTTAAAGGTTTTTGTGAAGATATTGGCTGGAAATTTGTGGTTGATGAACTTTCTTCTGATAAAATAAAAGATTATTTTAATGAGATTTTGAAGAATTATGGTCAATATAAAGAATACCTAAAAAAAGTAAAAAATATGCAAAAAGAGAAAATAAGGGAGGATATAGATAACTTTAAGAAAGAAATATGTTAAATGTAGATATTTTAGGGATTAAATTTTCATCCTTAGATGATGATGAATTTAAGAAATTAGTACTCTCTTTTATAGAGAGTAATAAATGTAATACTATATTCACTCCAAATGCAGAAATGTTGGTAATGGCTAATGAAAATCCTGAGTTTAAAAAGGTATTGTATGAATCTGATTTAAATATTCCAGATGGAATTGGTATAGCTCTTCTTGCTAAAAGAAAAGGACGGGTTATTAAAAGATTCCCAGGTATTGAGGCTATGGAAAAGATTCTTTCTTTAGCAGAGATATATGGGTTTCCAATATTTTTTCTTGGAGCAAAGGAGGAAGTTGTTGAGAAATTAGTGGAAAATGTAAAATTAAAGTATCCCAAATTATTAGTAGCTGGATTTAGAAATGGTTATTTTTCTGATGAAGAAGAGAAAAAAATAATTAAGATGATTAATGAATCAGGAGCAAAGATTTTATTTGTAGCTTTAGGGGCTCCCAAACAAGAATTATTTATTAACAAATACAAAGGGGTTTTAAAGGTAAAAATTGCTATGGGAGTTGGGGGTAGTTTTGATATTCTTTCCGGTGTAAAAAGAAGAGCTCCTTGGATGTTTAGAAAACTTGGTTTGGAGTGGTTTTATAGAATTTTGCAAGAGCCTAAAAGAATTTTTGTAAGATTTCCAAGACTTGTGAAATTTCTGAGTATATATACGAGGAATGTTTAATATTGATACCCTTTTAAACCACATTTTGTTCCTTGCATACTTTAAAGTGC
>JAPYWU010000133.1 GCA_028276205.1 Dictyoglomaceae bacterium
TATCTCTTTTCTCCACTCATTTATATCTATTTCGTAATCTATATATTGATCTATTTTTTCAAAGTCAAATTCTAAAATGAATTCATATAATTTAATCACATAAAAGGTAGCTATTCCTACTTTTATTCCATGAAATAGATCATATCCTAAAAACTCTAAATAGTGGGCGATATGATGTTCTGCTCCTGAAGCTGGACGAGAATTTCCTACCTTAGTCATTAATTCTCCTGATTTTATAAGGCCTTCAAATAATGGTTTAATAAAATCATTTTTATTTATGCTTTTTAGTGTATCTTCACAGGCTTTAAACATTTCTTCTGCCACATCTATATCTAATGGTTCATCTAAAAGAATGTGAGCAAGTCTCCAATCTGAAAGAGCGGTATATTTTCCCATTAAGTCTCCAAAACCTGCTTTTATGAGTACATGGGGAGCATTTTTAAGGATTTCTAAGTTTGCAAATATTAGCTCAGGGGGTTTTGCTGATAAAGTGGTTTTAATTCCGTCTATAGTTAATGCGGAAACTGAAGATGCATATCCATCCATAGATGGAGCTGTTGGTACAGATATAAATTTTAGATGTTGTTTATAACTTACGAATCTTGCTATATCTGTTATACTTCCTGAACCTACCGAGATAATTATATTATCATCATTGGTGTTTATGAGTAATTTACAAATATGTTTTTCGTCCGCATGAGCATTATATGGTAAAATAAGTAATTTTGAGTTATTGCCAAGATTTTCATAGATCTCTTTTCCACATACCTCATAAGTATTTTCATCACAAAGAATTAATGGGATTTCTTTTTGTTTTTTTATGTAATCAAAAAGCTTAGAAAAATCATTATCCCATATAAGCATTTTTTCTTCTTACCTCCTTTTATTATTAATGGTATAATTCTTTTAATATTTAGTCAAAATAGTATTAAAGATATGACAGAAAATATAATAACAAACATATTTATAATTTTTCTGGGTTATTTTATAAAGAAAATAAAAATACTTCCTTATGAAGCAGGCACCACTTTCAGTAGATTTATAATATATATTACTCTTCCCGCTACTATTCTTAAGGTATTTTTAACATCTTCTATAAGCGGTAATATCTTTTTATTGCCTTTTATTTCATTTTCTTTTGGAATAATCGTATTTATAATCGGTTTTATTTTTTTAAAAAATAAGAATTTAGATAATAGGCTAAGATGGTCTTTGCTTATTGGTATATGTGGGTATAATGTGGGGCTTTTTTCTTATCCTTTTATAAAAAGTTTTTATGGAGATGAAGGGCTTTTATATATGGCTATGTTTGATATAGGAAACTCTTTTATAGTTTTTGGATTGTCGTACGCTTTGTCTATACTCTCAGAGGGAAAGTGGTCTCTTTCTGAAGTTAAAAATATGATTAAGAAGGTGTTATTATTTTTTCCTTTAGATATATATCTTGTATCTCTCCTTTTAAATCTATTAAAAGTAAATTTTCCTTCTATTTTTATTTCCATATTAAATTCTTTATCTTTGCCTAATTCTACACTTGCACTTTTTACAATAGGTTATTTTCTTGATTTTAAATTGGATAAGGAAGAGATAGCGTCTTTGTTTTATGGCCTTGCAATAAGATTTATACCTGGAATATTATTTGCTGTTTTGTTGAGAGGCTTTTTAGGGAATTCTCTATTCATTAGGATTATTTCCATAGGTGTTTTATTACCAGCACCTTTAGTGGTTGTAATTTATTCAAATGAAAAGGGTTTAAATTCAAAATTTGCATCTTTATATGTTTCTTTAACCATATTAATTGGGACTTTCTTTCTTATAATTTTTAAATGAAAATAAATTAAAGGGATATGAATAGTATAACTTTTGTAGATAAAAGGAGATTGATTTTAATTGTTCCCAGTAATGGGGCTGTCTCTAAGAATACATGATGATGTGGTGGTAGAAGTGCCTGTTTAGGCGGATAATGAATAAAGATATTCTATTTATTGCCAAGGATTCTACTGATAGAATGGGTAATTTAGGTATTTTGTTTATTAACTTTTTTTAGTAAAATTATTAGTAAAAATATATATTAAGGAGGTGTATTTTATGGGAAAATATGCCATTGGACTTGATTATGGTACTAACTCTGTTAGAGCTTTAGTAGTTGATATCAATACAGGAGAGGAATTAGGAACTTACGTTTTTAATTATGAGCATGGAGAGGCAGGTATTATTCTTGATCCTAAAAATCCTAATGTGGCGAGACAACACCCAGCAGATTATATAAAAGGTTTGGAAGTTTCTATAGAGGGAGCTCTCAGAGAGGCGGAAAAAAATAATAAAGAATTTAAAAGAGAAGATGTGATAGGAATAGGAATTGATACCACTGGGAGTACTCCTCTTCCAGTAGATAGGGATGGAATACCATTAGCTTTTCATGATGAGTTTAAAGATAATATTAACGCTTTAGCATGGCTTTGGAAGGACCATTCCAGTTATGAAGAGGCTGAAGAAATTACAAGATTAGCTAACGAGGGTGGATATCCTTACCTTAGAAAGTATGGAGGAGTATATTCATCAGAATGGTTCTTTTCAAAGATTCTTCATTGTTTACGTGTTGATCCTAAGGTTTTTGATTCTGCTTATACATGGTTAGAGATATGTGATTTTATTCCAGGAGTGCTTACAGGCAAACAAAAACCAGAAGAAATAAAAAGAAGTGTATGTGCAGCAGGTCATAAGGCAATGTATAATCCTGAATGGGGTGGACTTCCAAGTAAAGAGTTTTTAGGTAAATTGCATCCAAAGCTTGCTGAGTTAAGGGACAGGCTTTATGATAAAGCTTATACTTCTGATGTTCCTTTTGGTACTATTTCTCCTTATTATGCAGAAAAATTTGGACTAAGGGGAGATGTGGTAGTAGCAGTTGGTGCTTTTGATGCACATATGGGTGGAGTTGGGGCAGGTATAAAACCAGGTATCCTCGTAAAAGTTATAGGTACTTCTACATGTGATATGATGGTAGTTCCTAATACTGAAAAAATTCCTGATATACCAGGTCTATGTGGTATTGTAGATGGGTCTATACTTCCTGGATATTATGGGTTAGAGGCTGGACAGTCCGCAGTAGGTGATATTTTTAACTGGTTTGTTAAGTATTTAACTCCAAGAGAATATTTTGGTGAGGAAGCACGAAATAAAGATCTTCATCAATTATTAACTGAGCGAGCCCAAAAATTAAAGACTGGAGAAAGTGGGCTTTTAGCCCTTGATTGGAATAATGGTAATAGAACTATTCTTGTAGATGCAAAACTAACAGGACTTCTTATAGGGCAGACTTTACATACTCGTCCTGAAGAAATATATAGAGCATTGATTGAAGCTACAGCTTTTGGTGCAAGAGTTATTATGGAAAGATTTGAAGAATATGGTGTAAAAGTAAATGAGGTAATAGCTTGTGGTGGAATTCCTGAAAAAAATCCTTTCATAATGCAGATTTATGCTGATGTTTTAGGTAAAACCATAAAAATATCCTACTCTTCTCAAACACCAGCTCTTGGAGCTGCCATATTTGGAGCTGTTGCAGCTGGGTATGAAAAAAGTGGTTATAGAAATGTGGAAGAAGCCCAGAAAGCTATTTGTAGAGTGAAGGATGTGGTTTATAATCCAAGAAAAGAAGATAGAGATATATATAATAAATTATACAAGCTATATAAGGAATTACATGACATATTTGGTACAAAAGAAGCATCTTATAATCTATATCATGTTATGAAAGATCTTATTGAAATAAGAGATAAAGTCAAAGGAGTAAAGTAATACTTTATGATATAATACCATTTAATGGGAGATATAAATGGATATTTTGAATTTGTGAAAAAAGAAATTCAAAAAGGGGGATATGTGGGATATATGTGCTCATATATCCCCCCTGAGATTATTCATGCTTCAGGTTTCAAACCCTTATTATTAACCTATGATTCCTTATATCCAGAAAGAGTAGATTCTCATTTTCCTAAATACTTTTGTCCATATCTTAAAAATATAAGTGAATTTCTTTTAAGGGAAGAAATTACTCTTGAAAAAGTGGTCGTTACAGATAGTTGTGATTCTTCAAAGAGAATTTATGAATGTTGGAAAGAATTGGGAATAGTTAAAGATGCATATTTTTTAAAAATCCCCTTTGGTAGAAGAGAAGAAGATATATTATACTTCTCTGAAGAATTAAGGGATCTTTATAAGAATTTTTTAAATGGAAAATCAGAAGGCAAAATATTAGAAAGTATTGCTTATTTTAATGATTTAAGAGAAATAATTTTCCGTAAGTCAAATAATTACTCATTTTTATCTTCCCTCTATCTTTCTTCTGGAGAGGCTTATATAGAAAAGGAAAAAGATCATAAATACAAAATAAGAGTTTATCTATTAGCTTCTATGATTCCAGTTAGTTTTATTGACTACTTAGAACAATTTGGAATTAAAGTGGAATATATTGATTCATGTTTTGGAAATAAAAATCTGGAAAGGATAGAATCTTATGGAGATGATCCTTAT
>JAPYWU010000134.1 GCA_028276205.1 Dictyoglomaceae bacterium
GACCAGGACGCTGAGCTACATGAATAACTACAGGAGTTTCTGTCATACCAGCCAAGCTTAAGCCCTCCACCATTAAAGCAAAACCTCCTCCAGAGGTGGTCACCATAGATCTTGCCCCTGCAAAAAAGCTACCAATCGCCATATTTATTGCAGCGATTTCGTCTTCTGCTTGTTCTACCACAATATCAAAATCAGTTTCATGTTCAGCTAAAAAATTCATTACTGCGGTACCCGGAGTCATAGGATAAGAAGCAAGGAATTTACAACCTGCCACTATTGCTCCAAATCCTACAGCTTCCCCTCCATTTATTATTAATCTTCCTTCTCTTTCTCTTTTTGGAAATTCGCCACATCTTCTATTTATATTCAAAGCATAGGTATACCCTGCCTCTAATGCTTTTATATTCATATCTACATATTCACCCTTAAAGGATTCTGAAACCACCTTTCTCATTTCTTCTAAATCGCCAGATACTAATCCCAAAAGAACCCCACAAATTACAGTATTTTCTACTAATCTTGTTTTAGCTACATCTTGGGCAATTTTTCTGACTGGGACTTTATACATCTCTTCAAAACTAAAATCTCCCTTTATACTTTCATCACAAATAATATGTCCACCATTCTTAACTTGATCCTTATGAAGCTCAATAGTCTCACTATTCAAGGCCACAAGAATATTTATTTTCTCATCATCAATAGCATAAATAGGAACATCAGAAACCCTTATTAAACTATAATTGTGGCCACCTCTTATACGGGATTGATAACTTTCAATAGTAAAAACGAAATAACCTATTCGATAAAAAAATTTAGAAAGGATATTAGATATGGTTTGTATTCCTTGGCCAGCTTCTCCCCCTATTAATATTTTACAATCCAATTTTATCAACCCCTTTTTTGTAATTATTATAACTTATTTTAAATCTCTTTGAAATATCCCAAAAAACCTAAAATACCAGCTCCTATCAGAAGACTATCTCTACCTAATTTTGATGAATAAAAGAAAATCTTACCCCTTAAATTATTAAATATGTGTTTTTCTATTTTCTCTTTTAAAATTTTTGTAATCATATCAAGAATATTTTGATTTATAAACATATTACCAGAAATGCACACAGCTTCAGGAGCCAATAGATGAATAGCATTTGCTAATGAAATTCCTAAATAATTGAAAGTTCTCTCCAGAATTTCATTTTCTCTTTTATCTAAAAACTCCTTAAGAATATTTTCAAGGTTATTCTCATAACCAAATTCCTTAACTATTTTAGAGAGGGAAGCATAAATCTCCAAACAACCAGAATTCCCACACCAACACTTTTCACCATTTTCTTTAATAGTAGTATGACCTATCTCACCTTCAATACCCTGAAAACCTTCCAATATCTCTCCTTTATAAAATATTCCAAGTCCTATACCTTTTTCTAATAATAGATAAAAAAATGTATCATATCTACCAGCATCTCCATACCAATTTTCAGCAATTAAACCTACATTAGTATCCTTTTCTATGTATATAGGTTTCTTATAATATTTCTCTAAAAAAGATACCATCTCAAAATTCTCCCAATTTAAACTTACAGAAAGAATAACCTTTCCATTTTCCCTATCAATTATTCCTGGTACTGAGAGGGAAATAGCAATTATTCTCTCCTCATATTTTCTATAAAGAGGATCTATAAGTTTTAATAAATCTTCTTTAGCATCTATCTTATATGATATACTCTCCTCGATTTCTCCATGTGCATTAAAAACAGCAGACCTTCCTTCCATACCACTAAGATCCACTGAAAGTACCTTCAAATCTGGATTAATAGTTAATTTAGTAGGTCTTCTTCCTCTCTCTGTTTCCACTTTTCCTACTTCTATTATTATTTTCTTTTTAAGAAGATCATCAACTATCTCTGAAATAGCGGTCTTTGTAAGATTAGATATTCGAGCAAGTTCCGCTCGAGATTTTGGTCCTGTTCTCATTAATATTTCAAGAATAAGATTTTTATTATATGTTCCTATATATTCAGGAGTTCTCCCTTTTTTCATGCTTCTTCCTCTCCTTTTTTGTTAAACTTAATATTAAATTCATTAAAATTTTAACATAAAATTTTTTCTTTCCAATTGTGATATAATTTTCCATTAAGGGCTAAAACAATAAGGAGGTCTAAAAATGAAAAAAATAGCTATTTTTAGCATATTATCAGTATCTATTCATCCCATAGGTAGTATCGTAAAATATATTGCAGGTGAAAAATGGAATGTAAAAGTACTTTTACCCCAAAATACAAATCCTCATCTTTTTGAGCCAACCCCAAATACAATGAAAGCCATAGAAAACTCTAAACTTATAATAATTAATGGTGGAGATATAGATCTATGGGCCATGAAACTTATTAATACTAAACAAAAAGATCTTCTTATAGTAGAAGAAAAAATTAAAAACAAAGAAAGTAATCTCCATTACTGGCTTGATCCTTTCATGGCAAAAGAGATAGCGCAGGCAGTTTATGAAAAATTAAGAAGCATAGACCCTCAAAATCAAGCTTATTATCAAAATAATTTAAAAATTGTGGAGAAAAAAATTCAAGAAATTGATAATTATATAAGAAAAAGTCTATCTCCTTATAAGAAAAAGGAGATCATAGCATATCATCCCTCTTGGTATTACTTTTATAAAAGATACAATATAAAAGTACTGAGCTATATAGAAGAAGGAGAGGGAAAAGAACCATCCTTGAAGAAGATACAAGAGATTATAGATATTATCAAAAAACATAAGGTAAAATATATTGTAAAAGAACCCTTTATTAACCCACCAGTCATAAGCACAATACAAAAAGAAACAGGAGTAAAAGTAGTTGATATGGATCCTATGGGTTTCAATAAAGATTATTTTTCCTTAATAAAAGAAAATACCGATATTTTGAGGGGTATATTTTATGAACAAAATCGTTGAAATAAAGAACCTGACTTTTTATTATAATGACGATAAGATATTAGACAATATAAATTTAGAGGTAGATGAGGGAGAATTTTTGGGTATTATAGGTCCCAATGGAGCTGGAAAATCTACCCTTTTAAAATTAATTGTTGGCATACTAAAACCCCAATATGGCAAAATACTTTTATTTGGAAAAGAAATAGATAATATTACTTATGAAAAAAAACTTATTGGATATGTGCCTCAAAAACCTGATATAGAAAAATACCTACCATTAAAAGTAAAAGATATTGTTGCCTTTGGGAGAAGAATTGTTAGAGATTGGAAAGCACTTAACAAAGAGGATTATGAAATAATTAATATGATAATGGAAAAGTTAGAGATCAAAGAATATGCAGATAAAATATTCAGTGAACTTTCGGGGGGACAACAACAAAGAGTATTAATTGCAAGAGCTTTAGTTCAAAACCCTAAGATTCTCCTTTTAGATGAGCCAACGGTAGGTGTGGACATAAAAACTCAATACAACTTTTATAGAATTCTTGAAGAGCTAAAAAGGCAAAAAACATCGGTAATCTTAGTAACTCACGATATTGGAGCAATCACAAATAAGGTTGACAAACTTGCTTGCCTAAATAGAAAATTGTATCTTCATGGATGCCCTGAGGAAATCAAAATGCATGGAGTATTAAAAGAAATATATGGTGAAGAATTTATATTCTTAACTCATAAGGAGGATTAATATGGATATTTTTCAATATTCCTTTATGCAAAAGAGTCTTTTAGCTGGTATATTTATAAGTATAATTTCCAGTATTATAGGCATATATATTCTCTTAAGAGGAATAACCTTCATGGGGGCAGGAATAAGTCATGCAGTATTTGGAGGATTAGCTTTAGGCTATTTACTAAATATAAACATGACTTTAACTTCTATAATATTTACCATACTTATAATATTAAGCATGCCATACATAACCAAAAAATCAAAATTAAAAGCAGACGTTCCAATAGGTATTTACTTTTCTTCTTCCATGGCTTTAGGAGCATTACTTCTAAGCTTCCGTAAAGGTTATACAACTGATCTTTTCAGTTTTCTTTTTGGTAGTATTCTCTCTATAGGAGACCAGGATCTTTTTCTAACAATCTTATTTGCTGTTTTTCTTTTGTTATTTTTTTATAAAAATTATTGGAAGATTTTATTTATTATTTTTGATGAAGAATCTGCTAAAGCCTCAGGAATAAACACATCCCGTTTAGAAACCTATATATTAATCCTTACTGGTATAGCCATTGTACTTATAAGCAAACTTGTTGGTATTATCTTATCCTCTGCTTTAATTATTATTCCTGTAGCTACTTTAATTCCTTTTATAAAAGATATTAAAAAATTAGCTATCTATACCATATTATTTACCTTTTTAAATATTTTAATTGGATTAATTATTTCCTATTACTTTGATACACCTTCTGGATCCACCATCGTTATGCTTGGAACTCTTATTTTTCTTATTTCCCTATTTTTTACAAAAAAATAAAATTATCTATAAATCTCTTCTTCTGCCCTCTCAAATATTTTCTTAAGCA
>JAPYWU010000208.1 GCA_028276205.1 Dictyoglomaceae bacterium
ATAAAGGTTTTAGATGCCAATAGACTTTTTGATGGAATTTTAAGAATAACAAGTATAGATGATTTAATAAAAAGTATTGAAGATTACACTAAAAAGAAAGATTTTAAATGGAATTGGATACAGGTTGTTAGAATATAAATAAGGGGGTATTAATAAAATGAAAAAAATAAATCCTGTTTTATTTGCTTTAATCTTTTTATGTTCTTTTTTGCCTTTTGTACATCTTTCTTGTGATAATAGAGAAGTTATGGAGATAAGTCTCTTTCAGTTTAGTACAGGCTTAGAGGTTCAACTAACTAATTTGGGATATACTGGAAATTCTGAAATGGAAAAGATTAATCCGGAACCTTTAGCAATAACTATACTTGTAATAATAATATCAGGTTTTCTTTTCTCCTTTCTTCCAAGGCGTTCTGGCTCTATTTCCTCTATAATTTTCTCTATTTTAGGTTTGATTTTTTTATTTAGTTTCAAAGCAAAGATAGATAATGAATCTATTGGAGCTATAGAAATTGATTATGGTATAGGTTTTTGGTCTATATGGTTACTTTTTCTTGTTATAGGTATCCTAAATTTTTATTTTTTACTTTCAAAGCGAAAAGAGGAAATATCTTTTACAGACAAAACATCCTTAAAATTCTGCCCCTATTGTGGATATGGTCTTACAGGTGATGAGATCTTTTGCCCAAATTGTGGGAAAAAATTAAAGGAGTAGTAATTATGATTAATTGTCCAAATTGTAAAAGGCTAATTAAAGAGAATGTAAAATTTTGTCCCTATTGTGGTTTTAAAATAGAAGGATATTTAAGGGAAGAAGAAAAAGTTTGTCCCCAATGTGGCACCCCTTATAAAGAAGGGCAGAATTTTTGCAAAATATGTGGATATGATTTAAGGGAAAAGAGAGAATATAAAACTATAGATTGGAAAATACCAATAATTGTTGTAGCTTTAATAGCTTTAATCTTTGCCTTCTTGTATTTTAATGGATATATATTAGATAATAAGCCTCCTGTAGTAGAAGTATCATCAAAATATGCGAATAAAGAAGCTCTTCTTACAGATCAAAAGAATGAACTTACTATAGAAATATTTATTATTGCAAAGGATAATAGAAGATTAAATAAAATAGAGCTTTTTTTAAATGATAAGTTATTGAAGATTTTTGGTGGATTCTCTCAGATTACCTATACATGGATAGCAAGAAATGAGGGAAATTACATTTTTAAGGTAATAGCCTGCGATAATGCAGGTAATAAAAGTGAACTAAAAACAATGAATATTAAGGTTTTGAAAATTTCAAGTCCAGAACTTTCTTTAATTCCGGAAGGTTTGGAATATGTAGGATATTCTGTTGCAAGAGAAGGTATGATAACAGGAGAAGATGTTCTTCTAAGGAGAGGACCTACTATTACTACTGAGATATTAGATGCCATGAGTAAGGGAGATATAGTTTCTGTATATGGAGAAGCTGTATCAAGAAAGGAAAATGAAGCAATAGCTCGCTATGATACGACCATGAGAACTCTTAATGGAGGTGATTATCCAATAAATAGTGGAAGAGCATTATTAATTATTAATGATGAAGATATTTATTATCTTGTCGAAGTAGAGGTGGGGGATGGAAAGTTAAGAGGATATATACTCAAAGAAGATGCAAAAAAGATTTATGGGGACTATTGGTATTACATTAGAAATAAAAGGGGGAAAATTGGGTGGGTTTATGGAGGATATGTGAAGATTAATGAGTAAAATTTTAGGGGGGAATTTTAAAATGAAAAAATATTTTATATTTATAACAATCTTATCAATTTCTCTTTTAGTTTTTACTTATGCCCAAGAGGTTACCCTACAAGATTTAACAAATATGGTAAGTGATCTTCTTAATAGGATGAGTGATATAGAGCTGGAGATAGGAAATAAGATTGGGCAAAAAGATTTAGAAAATATAATAAAGAATTTTATTCTTCCTGAGGTTATTAAATATGTTGATGAAAAACTTGCAGAAATAGATAAAAAGTATTCAGAAAAAATAGCTGAACTTGAAAATAAATTAGAAATATTAGAATCTATATCAACATACGAGGATACTATAAATGATTTAGATAATAGAATTAGCTCAGTTGAAAGTCTATTAAATGAACATGATGAGAAAATAAATAATCTTGATGAAATAGTAACAAGGTTAGGTGAAGAAGAAGTAAGTAAGGTTTCAGCAGATGAAGTGAAAGCAATGATGGAAGAGAGCCTTCGAGGAATATCAGAGAAGATGGATAGAATGGAGAGCAGAATATCAGATTTAGAGAGTTTTGCAGAAGATTTAGATAGCAGGTTAGGTGATGTAGAGTTAGGATTAGAAGGGAAAGTTTCAGCAGATGAAGTGAAATCAATGATAGAAGATAGTCTTGGAGGAATATCAGAGAAGATGGATAGAATGGAGAGTAGGTTATCAGATTTAGAGAGTTTTGCAGAAGATTTAGATAGCAGGTTAGGTGATGTAGAGTTAGGATTAGAAGGGAAGGCGAATTTAGAGGATTTAGATAGAATAGTAGATAGGGTAGATGAGATCTCTGAAAGAATATCAGATTTAGAATCTGTGTTAGAAGAAAAGCCTTCTTTAGAAGATATTCAATCTATAGTTGAGGAAAATCTTGGAGATGTGATGACAAGAATGGATGATATGGAGAGCAGGTTATCTGATCTTGAGGCTACTATTGAAGAGTTAAGTGGAGAATTGAACAAGTAGTTATGTATTACAGACGAAGAAGAGATAAGAAAAATAGAAAAACTATAAGTCTTCTTATAGTTATAATATTGTTTCTTTTATCTCTAATTATTATGAATAAATATCTAAAAAAATATGATGTAGAAATACTAATTGGATGTTCAGATATTTGTTCATTACTAAATATATCTAAAGTTAATGAAAAATATCTTAATGAGCTTATAAAAAATTTTAAATCTGTAGAGATTAGAGATCATCCAATTTATAATAAAAAGCTTAAGACGGAGATAATTTTTCCTT
>JAPYWU010000135.1 GCA_028276205.1 Dictyoglomaceae bacterium
GTGGTTAATGAAAAGGATGAGGTAGAAAGAATAGAAGAAAGATTATTAAATACATCTATTTCACTTAACATTACAGACACAGTAAAAAAAATAAAAGAATATGGTGGGATAATAATATTAGCCCATGTAGATAGGCCTTCCTTTAGTATAATATCTAATTTAGGTTTTATTCCAAAGGATTTATTTTTTGATTTTATTGAATTATCTGACAAGACAAACCACAATAAATTTATCAGTGAGCACCCAGAACTGAAAGACAAGAAATTTTTAATCTCTTCTGACGCTCATTATTTAGAGGATATAAAAGAACCAAAAACTTTTATATATTTAGAAGAGTTTTCTAAAAAAGCAGTCTTTAAAAGTTTGAAAGAAAAAAATATAAAAATACAGGGAATGGAGGTATAGAAATGGCAGTAGAATTAAAGTTTTCCGAATATGCTCAGAAAGAGGTAGAAAAAATTCTTGACCGTTTTGCAAACTCAAAGGGATCTTTGATTATGATTCTTCATGCAGTACAGGAAAAGTTTGGATATTTACCTCGTGAGGCTTTAGAACTGATTTCTGAAAGATTAAAGGTACCATTAAGTGAGATTTACGGTGTTGTAACATTTTATTCTTTTTTCCGACTTGAGCCTCAAGGTAAGCATGTAATAAGACTTTGTATGGGAACAGCTTGTTATGTGAAAGGAGCTGAGGACTTACTTAGAACTCTTGAGCAAATGGGACTTAAGGAAGGTAAAGTCACAGAAGATGGGTTCTTTTCTTTGGATCTTGTAAGGTGTATTGGAGCTTGTAGTATGGCTCCAGCTCTTATGATAGATGATGATGTTTATGGAAAACTTACTCCTGATAAATTAAGAAAATTAATAGAAAACTTTAGAAAAGAGCATCAATGAAAGAATTATCTCTTCATATTCTGGATATTGTACAAAATTCTATAGAAGCTAATGCAAAAAATATTTATTTGGAGATCAGAAAAGATCTTCAAAAGGGGATTTTGTATATAATTATAAAAGATGATGGAAAAGGTATGTCAAAGGAAATATTAGAAGAGATTAAAAATCCATTTTTTACAAGTAGAACTACAAGAAAAGTTGGTCTTGGTGTTCCTTTATTTTATGAGTTAGTTAAAAATTGTGGAGGAGAAGTAAAGATTAACTCTGAGGTAGGAAAAGGTACAGAAATTTATGCAGAAGTCCCTTTTTTATGTGTAGATTTACCTCCAATGGGAAATCTTTCTGGAACTATTTTGGGCTTGATAGTAACAAATCCAGATATAGATTTTGAGATCAAAATAGTAAAAAACGGTGATGAGGTCAACATTTCTACAAAGGAAATAAAAAGGTCTATTGATATTCCTATTAATTCTCCAGAAGTAATTTCCTTTTTAAAAGAATTTTTAAACGAAAATTTGGGAGGTTGGTAAAATGAAAAAATTGACTTTAGAGGATCTCAAGAAGATTAAAGAAAAGACTCAAGCAGAACTTGAGATGAGAAGTCCTGAAGGTAAAGATAAGATAGTAGTGCATATGGGAACATGTGGAATAGCAGCTGGAGCAAGGGAAACATTGTTGGCTATTTTGGATGAGATAGAAAAAAGAGGTTTAAAAAATGTGGTTGTAACCCAGGCTGGATGTATTGGACTTTGTGAGTATGAGCCATTAATTTCTGTTCAAAAGGTAGGAGGACCTAAAGTTCTTTACAAATATGTAACTCCCGAGAAAGCAAGAAAGATAATTGCTCAACATGTAGTTAATGGACAAGTTGTATCTGAGGACGTTCTTTCTACAGAATAAAGAGTAAAGAGTAAAACCAAAGAAGGAGGTTTAAAAATGCCAGAGAGAGCACATATTCTTTTATGTGCAGGTGCAGCATGCATTTCTGCAGGTGAAGAAAGTTTTAAATCAGCCCTTGAAAGGGAATTGAAGGAAGCAGGTATTTACGATGAGGTAAAAATTATTGAGACAGGATGTTTTGGTACTTGTGATTTAGGGCCAGTTATGGCTATATATCCAGAGGGTACTTTTTATGTTAAATTAAAACCTCAGGATGCAAAAGAGATTGTAAATGAACACCTTCTTAAGGGAAGAATTGTGGAAAGGCTTCTTGTAAAAGAACCAGAGCAAAAACAAGCTTTACCAACTATTAATGATCTACCTTTTTTTAAAAATCAAGTAAGAATTGCTTTAAGAAATGTAGGATTTATTGACCCTTTAAATATTGAAGAATACATTGCAAGAGATGGTTATTCTGCTCTTGCAAAGGTTCTTACTCAAATGTCTCCAGAAGATGTTATTTCTGAAGTTAAAAAATCTGGGCTTCGGGGAAGAGGAGGAGCAGGTTTTCCTACTGGATTAAAATGGGAGCTTGGCAGAAAAGCTTCTGGAACAGAAAAGTATGTGGTTTGCAATGCAGATGAGGGAGATCCAGGAGCTTTTATGGATAGAAGTATTATGGAAGGTGATCCTCATTCTGTTATTGAGGGTATGTTAATTGGAGGGTATGCTATCGGAGCTAAGAAAGGATTTGTGTATATAAGAGCTGAGTATCCTTTAGCTATTAAGAGACTCACTTCAGCTTTAGAACAAGCAAGAAATTATGGACTTTTGGGAGACAATATATTGGGTACAGATTTTTCCTTTGATATTGAGATAAGAATTGGAGCAGGAGCTTTTGTTTGTGGAGAGGAAACAGCATTAATTGCATCTATAGAAGGCAAAAGAGGTATGCCAAGACCCCGTCCACCATTTCCAGTAAATTCTGGATTATGGGGAAAACCAACTGTAATAAATAATGTGGAAACATGGGCTAATATTCCACCAATAATTATTAATGGTGCTGATTGGTTTGCAAGTTATGGAACAGAGAAAAGTAAAGGGACTAAGGTTTTTGCTTTAGCTGGGAAAATAAATATGACAGGGCTCATAGAAGTACCTATGGGTATAACTTTAAGAGAAGTAGTTTACAATATTGGTGGTGGAATACCTAATGGAAAGAAGTTTAAAGCTGTCCAGATAGGGGGTCCAGCTGGAGGTTGTATACCCGCAGAATACTTGGATACACCTATAGATTATGAATCAATAACTGCCCTTGGAGCTATTATGGGATCTGGTGGACTTATTGTAATGGATGAAGATAACTGTATGGTAGATGTAGCGAAATTTTTCTTGTCCTTTACCCAAGATGAATCTTGTGGAAAATGTGTACCATGCAGAGTAGGAACTAAGAGAATGTTGGAAATTTTAGATAAAATAACAAAAGGTGAGGGAACCGAAGAAGATTTGGTAGAGCTTGAACAATTGGCTTATACTGTGAGAAATACATCACTTTGTGGTCTTGGAAAAGGAGCTCCTAATCCTGTTTTAACAACACTAAAATACTTTAGGGATGAATATCTTGCCCATATCAGGGATAAGAAATGTCCTGCAAAAGTATGTACAGCTTTGATTCATTATGAGGTAATAAGAGAAGAATGTAGAAAATGTTCTATATGTTTTAGAAATTGTCCTGTAGGTGCAATCTATAAAGATGAAGACGGAACATATGTTATTGATCAAAGTAAATGTACTAAGTGTGGAATATGCTTCCAAGTATGCCCATTTAAAGCTATCAAAAAAGAATAATAGGGAGGAGTTATACTCCTCCCTATCATCATATATTTTTTTCATATCATAGTAAATTTTTATTTTTTTTATTGACTAAAAAGAAAAACGTTTTTATAATCAAAGATAAAATTCCATGGGAAAGGTGAGGTGGAAAAAGTGCTTTTAGGTATTGATGTGGGTACTTCTGGTACTAAAGCTTTACTTATTGATGAAGAAGGAAAAGTATTAGGAAGTTCAACTTTTGAATATCCTTTATATACTCCTTTTCCTTCTTGGTCTGAACAAGAACCAGATGATTGGTGGAAGGCAACAAAGGATGCAATTATTAGTTTATTAAATAAGACTGGAGTATCACCAAAAGAGATAAAAGGTATAGGATTATCTGGACAAATGCATGGTTCTGTTTTTCTTGACTCAAAAGGTAATGTAATTAGAAGAGCTATTCTTTGGAATGATCAAAGGACAGCTAAGCAGTGCGACGAGATTGTAGAAAGGGTAGGAGGGGTTAAAAAACTTCTTGAACTTACTTTAAATCTCGCTCTTACAGGGTTTACCGCCCCTAAAATCCTTTGGCTTAGGGAGAATGAGCCAGAGAATTATTCTAAGGTTGCTAAAGTATTACTACCTAAGGATTATGTAAGATTTAGATTAACAGGTGAGTATGCATCAGAGGTTTCTGATGCTTCTGGTACTTTGTTATTTGATGTTAAAAAGAGAACTTGGTCTAAAGAAATGTTAAGCCTCCTCGATATTCCAGAAGATTGGATGCCAAAAGTATATGAGTCTCCTCAGATTACAGGAACATTACTTCCAAAAGTGGCAGAAGAACTTGGTCTACCTGCAGGTATTCCTGTTGTAGGTGGCGGAG
>JAPYWU010000137.1 GCA_028276205.1 Dictyoglomaceae bacterium
ATATTTTATAGTCTTTTAAATTTTGATTTTCCCTCTTAAGAAACCTAAGAGTCTTGTAATATAACCAGCCTATCCCCCAAGAAATTATAATTATAATTTCTTTCATCTTTTCAAATTATATCATTTTTTTTGTTTAAAAAAAATTAAAAATGGTATTATAATAGATCAAAAGAGATTAAAATTTTATTAAAATAGGGAGGTGTCTTATGAATAAAAAGAAAGTTTTTTCAATGCTTTTGATTCTTTTTTTAATGTTAATTTTTGTAACAAACATTGGAGCACAAACGAAAAGGGTAAGACTTAGTATTATAGATGTGGCAGGAAATTTACAACTTACTAAAGATGCTATAGAAGCTTTTAAATCAGCACATCCTGATTTGGTAGAAGATATTGAATATTTAAAGGCTACTGCCCCAGAACTTCCAGCAAAGATAAAGGCACAACAGATGGCAGGGAATGTTACTACCACTATGGTGCTTACTGGTTATGATGCTATGGCGTCAGGATTGGAAATGGGACTTTGGGAAAATATATATCCAACTTATAAACAATATTTTCCTGGCCTTGAAACCAAATATCTTCCTGGAGCAAAAGCAGCCTTTGATCTTTTCCAAGGATATGGAATAGTGGTAACATATTGTCCCGGAGGACCAATGTTTACCTATAATCCTGAAAAAGTAAAGAAGGTACCTCAAACTGCTGAGGAACTTCTTGAGTGGGCAAAGGCAAATCCTGGAAAATTTATGTATGCAAGGCCTGCAAACTCTGGACCAGGGAGAGCATTATTACAGGGATTACCTTATATATTAGGTGATAAAGATCCTAAGAATCCAAAAACATGGGAAAAGACATGGGCATATCTAAAGGAGCTTGATAAATATATAGATTATTATCCTACTGGTACCGCTATTACTTTTAGGGCTTTAGCAGAGGGAAGTGTTTATATAATTGCAAGCCATCTTGGATGGGATATGAATCAAAGAATATTGGGAGTAATTCCTCAAACCTTCAAGGGTTTCTTCTTGAAAAATACTACATGGGTAACAGATGCCCATTTTATGTGCATGCCAAAAGGCTTGGATGAAGATCGAAAGAAAGCTACTCTTCAACTTATGGCATGGCTTTTGAGACCTGAAATGCAAGCCTTAACATATGATAATGGATACTTCTATCCTGGACCAGCTATAAAGAGTGTACCTCTTAGTAAGGCTCCCGCTGAAATTCAAGAAAAGATTAAGTCTGCTATGAGAAAAGAATATGAAGATGCTATAAGAAAATTCCCATCAACTACTCAACTTGGTGCAAAAGAGTTAGTAGAAGCCTTTGATATGTGGGATAGATTAGTAGGATCAAAGGTAAAGTAAGTATAAGAGTAAGAGGGGAGATAATTTTCATCTCCCCTCCTTTTTAAAAATTATGTAATCAAGGTAAGGGGGATAGAATGAAGGATTTTAAAGAAATTAAAATCCAAAATCTCGTAAAATATTATGGCAATAGAAAAGTAGTAGATAACTTTAATCTTACTATTAAAAATGGAGAGTTTATTACTCTTTTGGGACCATCAGGTTGTGGAAAAACTACTATTTTAAACTCAATTGCTGGCTTAATACCTATTGATGGAGGGAGTATATACATAGATGATGAATGTATAGATGATGGAAAGAGATTTATACCACCTGAGAAGAGAAATTTTGGAATGGTCTTTCAAAATTATGCTCTTTTTCCACACCTTACTGTTTTCGAAAATGTAGCTTTTGGACTGAGAATTAGAAAATTTCCACCCTCTGAGATAAGAGAAAGGGTTATTAATGCTTTAAGAATGGTACATTTGGAGGAGCATATAGATAAATATCCAAGACAGCTTTCTGGAGGGGAGCAACAAAGAACAGCTTTAGCTCGTTGTATAGTTACAGAGCCTCGTCTTATGTTGCTTGATGAGCCACTTTCTAATCTTGATGCCCTTCTTAGGATTGAGATGAGATATGAGTTAAAAGCTATTCATGAGAAATTGGGTATTACTACTATTTATGTGACTCACGATCAACAAGAAGCCTTAGCCCTGTCCGATAGAATAGTGGTATTAAATAAGGGAAAAATTCAACAGATTGGTACTCCAGAAGAGATCTATTCTTATCCAAGAAATTTATTTGTAGCCCACTTTTTAGGATTTAGAAACATATGGAATGTGGATGTAATCCATGTAAAGGACGGAGAGATAGAGTTTAAATTAGGAGATTTTATTTTAAATGCGGTATTAAATGAGAAATATAAAGAACATATTCATAATTCTATTAGAGATAAAAAGAAGCTTTATATTTCTATAAGGCCTGAGGACATAAAGATAGGAGAAGGACCTATTAATTCCTTGGAGATGAGGGTTGAGGTTATGGAATATTTAGGACAGGTAAGACAGCTTTGGGGATATATAAATGGTAATTTACGTATTGAGATATCTACTTTTGAAAAGATAATTCTAAATCCAGGAGATAAGATTAAGATATATATTCCTCCTGAGAGAATCCTTGTCTTTCCTGAGGAGGATGTTCAATGAAAAAGAGAGAATTTTTAACAGTATTTTTATTACTTTTGCCTGTGCTTATATATTTTATTTTCCTTTTTGTCTATCCATTTATATATGGTCTTCATTTAAGTTTAACTAATGATGAGGGAAAATTTACCCTTGCCAATTTTATAAGATTTTTAACTGATCCTTGGGATGCTAATACTATATGGATTACTTTAAAGATAGCCATACCTGCTACTTTATTGAATGTATTAATAGCCATGCCTCTTGCCTATTATATGCGTCATGGAATAAAGGGAGAAAAATTAATATCTTTTCTCTTGATTTTGCCTATTACATTGGGAAGTGTTTTTGTGGCAGAGGGTATGCTGACTTATATGGGACCAAATGGTTGGTTGAATAAGATTTTGATGGCATTAAAAATTATAGATAAACCTTATAGATTTACTCATAATTATTTAGGAGTACTTCTTGCATTGATAATTCAAGGTTTTCCCTTTGTATTTTTAATGCTTTTAGGATATATATCTGGCATCGATCCAACCTTAGAGAAGGCTGCAAGTATACTTGGTGCAAGCAGATGGTATATCTTTAGAAGAATTATTTTTCCCCTTTGGATGCCGGGAATAGCAATGGCTACATCCTTGAATTTTGTTATGAATTTTACAGTTTTTCCTTCTGCTGTGTTGTTAGGCCAGCCCTCTGGACCTACAAGAGTAATTTCCATAGCAGCTTACCAATGGGCTTTTGAAAAATTTGATTTTCATATGGCTTCAGCTATAGCTATAATTATGGGCTTAGTAGAGCTTATTTTTATCCTTATTGTTATGCTTATAAGACAAAGATTTTTCAAAATTGTTGCAACTTCAGGAGGAAAGGGATAGGAGGGATTTTATAAATAATGAGAAGGATAAAATTTTCAGGAATATTATATTGGATAGCCATCTTTGTTTATGTATTTAATGTTTTAGGGATAATCTTTACTGTAATCTTGAATTCTTTAAGTAAAAATTGGTATACAGATTGGTTTCCTAAGATATTTACCTTAGAATGGTACTCATATATGGCCAAAGAGCATGATCTTACACAGCTTCTTTTTGCCACTTTTGTAGTGGTAATATCAGTGGCTTTGATTTCGCTACTTATTGGTTATCCTGCTGCATATATTTTTGCAAGGTATAATTTTAAGTTTAAAAATGTTCTTCTATCTCTTCTTCTTGTACCTATGTTAGTACCTCCTATGACCTATGGTATACCTTTGGCAGCCATGTTATATAAATTAAGGCTTGCTACAAGAATTTCTGGAGTGATTCTTGCTAATTTAGTACCTATAATTCCTTATGTAGTACTTATCTTATATCCTTTTATTGAGCAGATTGATGTAAGCTATGAATCAGCTGCAAGAATTTTAGGGGCAAGCAGATTAAGAACATTTGTAAAGGTATTATTACCTTTAACAGTGCCTGGTATATTTACAGCTGCCCTCCTTTCTATCGTAAGAACTATTGCCATGTTTGAATTGACCTTCTTAGTGGCAGGACCAAAATCTCAAACCGTTATTGTAGCTCTTTATTATGATGCCTATGCAGCTGGGACACGTCCCCCTCAAGCTATAGATGCTCTTGCAGTAGTTTATTTTCTAATCACTATGACCTTCCTTTTAATAGCCCTAAAATTTGCAAGTCCTACCCAATTTGTATATAGAGGTAAATGATGTTTAGTTTTCCTATAATCTTTTAGTGAGCTTATTCAAAATATGGTAATAATATTGTAAGGATGGATGCAAGAAGTGAGAAATAGACTTTTTATAGCTGTACTTCTTGGCGCATTTATTACTTCCTTTTCTGCATCTGCTATTAATGTGGCCTTGCCTATTAT
>JAPYWU010000138.1 GCA_028276205.1 Dictyoglomaceae bacterium
AAACCTCCAAATATGTAGGAAAAAATTAAACCCACTGTAATTTTTCTTGGTTCTTTCATACTCTCACCCCTCATATTTTATTTTTGGTTAACATTATAAATACCTTAAGTGCCAAAAACTGACCTTTTAATTTTTTTTACAAAAAGAAAGGCAGGAAAATTTATTTATCTTGTCCTGCCTTTCTTGCCAACTTAAAAAGTTTTATCTCATTTTTGTATAAAGGGGGGAAGTTAAATTCCCCCCATAGAAATTTATCTTATATTGATCCTTGCTACAATTTTATTTATACAATCTAAGGCTGCATCCTTTTTAACAGAATTTCCAGATACAAAATCACCAAAGAACCACATTCCATCCTTTACTGATCCTGCTTGATCAAAAACTACTTCTTGTCCATTTTTGTCAAATATTCTTACTGCTACAATGGCATCTCCTTGCACAGTAGTAAAAGGAACTATTGGCCATAATGGAAAGATAAGAATTAACCAATTAAAACTTCTTCTACTATTTGCAGAAACTATCGTTAATTCTGCTATATAATCTGCTTGTGCCTTATCATATACTACTTCTATACCTTTCGCCCTAATTCTTTCCTCAAAGTAATTTTTTACTGGATCAATAAGATACCCTTCCGAACTATTCACTTTATCAACATATAGTTTTGGAGCGGAGCTTTGAGCAAAAGCAAAACTAAATAGTAATACAAATAGTATAAATAAAGAAATTAGTTTTTTAAACTTCATCATATCACCTCCCTAATATCTTTTAACTTTAACTGTATATGGGTAAAGTGTCATATTCAGTCCTTAATAAAACTTTAATATTTCTTTAATATTTTATCTTTAAATTCCTACTTTTTTAGTATATAATTGAAAAGAGCATGTTTTTATAAGGGAGGCTGATATATGAGTAGGAGGATTGAGATTCCCATATCTGGAATGAGTTGTGCGGGCTGTGCGTTAAGGATTGAGGAAGGCTTGAAAAATATAAAAGGAATAGAAGAAGTTAAGGTTAATTTTTCCTTAGAGAAAGCAGAAATTATAGGAGAGAATTTAAATCTTACAGAGATTAAAAATAAAGTAGAAGATTTAGGATACAATGTGGTAACCAGCGAATTGACTATACCAATTTCTGGAATGACTTGTATAGGCTGTGCCCAAAGAATAGAAAATACTCTAAGAAAATTAGATGGTGTTATAAAAGCTGATGTAAATTTTGCAAAAGAAGAATTATATATAGAATACATTCCTACTTTAATATCATTAAATGATATTAAAAAAGTAATAAAAGATCTTGGATATCAAGCATTAGATCCAAAAGAAGAAGAAATAGAAGATCCCCAAGAGGCTCAAAGGGAAAAAGAACTTAAAGATCTAAAAAGAAGATTTTTTATAAGCTTGTTTCTTACTATTCCCATTGTTTTAGGAAGCTTTATCTATAAAATCTCTCCATATATATTATTTCTTTTGGCAACACCAGTACAGTTTTATGGAGGATATAGATTTTATAAAAATGCATGGTCAGCTCTCAAACACAAAACCTCTGACATGAATACATTAGTAGCTCTAAGTACCACATCAGCCTACCTTTATAGTACATTGGCAACCTTTTATCCATCTTTTTTCACTGTAAAAAATCTTTCCCCCGAAGTTTATTATGATACATCATCAGTAATAATCACCTTTATACTTCTTGGAAGATATTTAGAATTAAAAGCAAAAAGAAAAACATCTAATGCTATTAAAAAACTAATAAGTTTAAAACCTCAAAAAGCATTGGTTCAAAGAGATAATGAATTTATAGAAGTACTTATTAATGACGTAGTTAAAGGGGATATTGTACTTGTAAAGCCAGGAGAAAAAATACCAGTAGATGGAATAGTTATAGAAGGATACTCTTCTGTTGATGAATCTATGCTTACAGGTGAAAGCATTCCTAAGGATAAGAAAGAAAAGGATAATGTTTTTGCTGGCACTATAAATTTAAATGGTGCTTTAAAAATTATGGCAACAAAAATTGGTGGAGAGACTGTTTTAGCTCAAATAATAAAGATGGTAGAATCTGCACAAAATACAAAAGCTCCTGTCCAAAGATTAGTAGATAAAATAGCAAGCATATTTGTTCCTACAGTTTTAACCATATCCATCATTACTTTCTTCCTTTGGTATATATTTGGTCCAAAACCCTCTTTTAATTATGCTCTCTCTAACTTTATAGCGGTATTAATTATTGCATGTCCCTGTGCATTAGGTCTTGCAACTCCAACAGCTCTTATTGTTGGTATTGGCAAAGGTGCCCAAATGGGAATTCTTATAAGAAATGCAGAGGTGCTTGAGAAAACTGACAAAATTAATTCCATAATTTTTGATAAAACTGGAACATTAACCTATGGAAAACCAAAACTTGTAGACATTATTCCATTAAATAATAATACAAAAGAAGATATCTTAAAAATTGCAGTATCCTTAGAGCAATTTTCAAATCATCCTTTAGCAAAAGCGGTATTAGAAAAAAGCGAAACTGAAAATATAAAACCATTGGAGACCTCAGAAATTAGAGAAATTCCGGGTGAAGGAATAGAAGGAGTAATAAACAACTCAAATTACTTTTTAGGAAAGATTATCGAACCAATTAACGAAATAAAAGATATATATGAACAATATATAAAAGAATCAAAAATTGTTGCTCTTTTAAAGAAAGATGACATCCCTATAGGAATTTTAACCTTTATAGATGAATTAAGAGAGGAAGCAAAATTAGTAGTTAAGAAACTAAAGGATATAGGGCTTGAGGTAGGAATGATAACAGGAGATAACAAAGCATCCGCAGGGAGAGTTGCAATGATCTTAGATTTATCCTTCTTTTTTGCTGAAGTTTTTCCTCAAGATAAAGTAAATAAAATAAAAGAACTACAAAAAGAAGGTAAATCTGTGGCCATGGTAGGAGATGGCATAAATGACGCTCCTGCCCTAACTCAAGCAGATCTTGGAATAGCTATGGGATCCGGTACAGATATTGCCATAGAATCATCTGATATAATAATTACGGGAAATAATTTAAAGGGGGTTGTAAGAGCTTTAGAACTAAGTAGAAAAACCCTATCCACCATTAAATGGAATCTTTTCTGGGCTTTTATTTATAACACCCTTGGAATACCTATTGCGGGAGGAGCATTATATCCTTTTATAGGAATTCTTTTGAATCCTATGATAGCAGGTATTGCTATGGCTTTTAGCTCTGTATTTGTGGTCTCAAATTCTCTGAGATTAAGAAATTTTAAACCATCTATTTAGAAAGGAGGGAAAAATTATGTGTTATTGGGGATGGAGATTTCCTTATTTTTATAATGGAGGTTTTTGGGGTATGCCATTAATGATGATCTTAAGTGGGATTATCTGGATTGTAGTTATCTTTGCAATAATTTATGTAATAAGACATTTTTTGAAAGAAAAAGATCATAATAATAAAGAAGAACTTTTAAATACACTTAAAATTAGACTTGCAAAAGGGGAAATAACATCAGAAGAATTTGAAAAACTTAAAAAAATCTTAGATCTTTAGAGCTACAAAGGAGGTAATACCTATGAGTGAGATTTTTGGAATGAGAATTAGTAGAAAAGAAGCCCTAAAGGAGCTGATTAAAAAAATCCATCAAGGAGAAGATCCAGAAGTTCTAAAAAAGCAGTTTAAACAGATGTTTGGTAGCGTAACTCCTACAGAGATAGCTCAAATAGAGGAAGAATTGATTAAAGAGGGGCTCCCAAGAGAAGAAGTAGTAAGACTTTGTGAAGTACATCTTGCAGTCTTTCAAGAATCCTTAGAAAAGGGTCCAGAAGGTGGAGCAGGAAATCCTATAACAATACTTATGGAAGAGCACAAAGCACTTTTAGAGTTTGCAGATAAATTAAAGAATACCATTGAGGAAATGAGAAATATAAAAGATTATGAAGAAGGAAAAGAGAAATTAATCGAATTACAAGATATAGTAAATCATTTTAAAGAATCAGAAAAACATTATTTAAGAGAAGAAAATGTACTTTTCCCATATTTAGAGAAACATGGTATCACAGAGCCACCTGCCATAATGTGGATGGATCATGATAAGATTAGAGCTATAAAGAAAGACATATACAATCTTATAGACACTCATAAAAATATTTCTCCTGAAGAATTTGTAAGAAAATTAGCCCTCCTTGCTACAGATCTTTCAGAAATGCTTTCAAGCCATTTCTATAAAGAAAATAACATTCTTTTCCCTATGGCTCTTCATGTACTTTCTGAGGATGAGTTAAAAGACATAAGATTACAATTTGATGAAATTGGATATTGCTGTTTCACACCCCCAT
>JAPYWU010000139.1 GCA_028276205.1 Dictyoglomaceae bacterium
TATTTTCCTATAAAAGGTAAAAATTCAAGCATTGAAAGAGAACTTCTTATTGATGGAAAAAGACCCTTTAATGAAGCCAGAATATTGAGGTTTGAAAGAATATGGAAGGATGGAGGACCTGCTTTAAAAGATAATAGGGGTAACGAACTTAGACCTATACAGGTGGAAAATCCTATTTGGGTGGAAAAGACATTAGAGGATCCTGAGGGTCTATATGCTGATCCTTTCCTTTTTTATTTTTCTCCAGGAAAACATACTATAAGATTTGTATCAGTGAAAGAACCTATGGTGATTGATTATATAATGATTTTTAACGAAAAAAGAAGACCAAAATATGAAGAAGTTTTACAAGAAAATAGGGACAATAAAAAACTCAGTGGTATTTTTATAAAGGTACAAGGGGAAAATGCTACTTTAAAATCGGAGCCTACTCTTTATCCTATTTCTGATAGATCTAATCCTCTTAACGAACCATATGATTCCAGAAGGAAATTATTAAATATCATAGGAGGATATAATTGGAGATCTGCAGGTCAATGGATTGAGTGGAAATTTAATGTGCCTGAAGATGGTTTATATAAAATAGGAATTAAATTTAGACAGAATGCTAATCCAGGAATACCATCTGAGAGAACCCTCTATATAGATGGAAAGATTCCTTTTGAAGAAGTTAAAAATATTAAATTTAGATATAATACTCAATGGCAATTTTCATATCTTGGAAATGAAAAAGAACCATATTTATTTTATTTAAAAAAGGGTGAACATACCCTACGTCTTAAGGTTACTTATGAAAGCATTGCAGATATAATTAGAAATGTACTCCAGTGTTCTATTGATTTGTCTCAATTGTATACAAAAATTGTTATGATTACTTCTCCTAATCCGGATCCTTATAGGGATTATCTATTAGAACAGAATATTCCTGATCTTATAGATACTCTTCTCAAAAATGCAAAACTATTAAGAGAAAATGCAGAAAAGATAAGAAAAATTGGTGGTGAGAAGGCAAGTGAAGCAGCTACTTTGGAAACTGTGGCAATTCAATTGGAAGGAATGGCAAAAGAGCCAGAGACGATAGCTCAAAGACTGCAAAGGTATAGAGATAATTTATCTTCATTATCTGCATGGGTTCTTACAATTAGAGAACAGCCATTAGATATTGATTATATTGTAATAGCCTCACAAGATGCAAAAGTACCAAGGATAAATCCCAATATTTTTGAAAAGATTATAGATGCAACTAAAAAGTTCTTCATTTCTTTTATTGAGGATTATAACCTGATTGGTACAGTATATGAAAAGGATAAGGCTATTAATGTGTGGGTACAAATGGGTAGAGATCAGGCAGAAACCTTGAAGATGTTGATAGATACTGAATTTACTCCAAAAACAGGAATAGGTGTAAACATTAATATTATAACCACAGAGGCAGCACTTCTTTTCTCGGTTGCATCAAAAGAGAATCCTCCAGATGTGGCTCTTAATGTACCTCGAGGACTTGCTGTAGACTATGGAATACGTGGGGCATTAGTGGATGTTTCAAAATTACCAGGTTTTGAAGAAGTAAAAAGTAGATTTGCTAAGTATGCTCTTGTTCCATATAGTTTTGGTGGAAAAGTATATGGTTTGCCAATGACTCAAGATTTCCCAATAATGTTTTATAGGGCAGATATTCTTGGTCGTCTAAACATTGAGATTCCAGATACATGGGATGAGCTTTATAGAACTATTGCAAGGCTTCAGAGTTACAATTTGCAATTTGCTGCAGGAACAGGTGGTACAAGTTTTGATATTTTCAATATGTTGCTTTTACAAAGGGGAGGAAAATATTATACAGAAGATGGTAAAAGATGTATATTGAATAATGAGGAAGGTGTAGATGCATTTAGAGAATGGACGAATTTATATGTTCTCTATGGGATACCACTTTATTATGATTTCTTTAACAGATTTAGAACAGGAGAAATGCCCTTAGGTATTGGTCCTTATACTATGTATAACCAATTTAAAGTAGCAGCTCCAGAAATAAGTGGATTATGGGGAATAGCACCTGTTCCAGGAAGACGAAAAGCAGATGGTAGTATAGATAGAAGTGTAGCAGGTGGTGGTAATGCGGTATTAATATTTGCCCAATCTAAAAAAATCCCCCAAGCGTGGGAATTTGTTAAATGGTGGTTATCATCTGATGTACAAGCAAGGTTTGGTAGAGAATTAGAAGCTGTTTTAGGAGCGGGTGCGAGATACAATACTGCTAATGTGGAAGCTATGAGCTATTTGCCATGGCCTTCTTCAGACTATAAGGTCCTTTCTGAGCAATGGAGATATCTTAAGGAGATTCCCAATGTTCCTGGTAGCTACTATACCTATAGACATTTAGATAATGCTTTTAGAGAGGTAGTACTGCTTGGCGAGATACCGAGAGAAGCTATAGAGAAATATACTAAGGAGATTAATAAGGAAATTGATAGAAAACGAGAAGAATTTGGACTTGAATTAGCAAAAGAATAATTAGAGGGAGAATTTAAAATGAGAGAAAAATTTAAAAATTTATGGAGGGAAATTAAAAAGAATAAAGAGTCTTATTTTTTAGTTCTTCCTTATTTTATATTATTTTTTACTTTCACTGTAATTCCTGTTATTGTAGGAGCTATTCTTAGTTTTACCAACTATAATGTAATACAAATGCCTAAATTTGTTGGATGGAATAACTATAAAAGACTCTTTTTAGAGGATGATGTTTTTTTAATTGCTTTACAAAATACCTTTAAATTCGCTTTAATTACTGGACCTTTAAGTTATTTTGCTTGCTTATTTTTTGCTTGGCTTATAAATGAACTACCACCCAGAATTAGAGCGGTTTTAACTTTACTTTTCTATGCTCCTGCTCTATCTTCGTCAATTTTCTTCATATGGACTTACATCTTTTCTGGTGATGTATATGGATTACTAAATGGTGTTCTAATGAATTTAGGCATAATAAAGGAACCTGTATATTGGTTACAGGATTCTCGTATTAATCTATACGTTCTTATGGTAATTCAACTTTGGATGAGTTTAGGCACAAGCTTTTTAGCCTTTATAGCAGGATTTCAAACTATAGACAGAAGTCTGTATGAGGCAGGAGCAGTAGATGGAATCAGAAATAGATGGCAAGAATTATGGTATATAACCTTACCTTCTATGAAACCTCAACTTATTTTCGGGGCTATTATGCAAGTTACTGCATCCTTTGCTGTGGCTGATATATCTGCCCAATTAATTGGCTTTCCAAGTCCTTTATATTCCGCTCATACTATAGTTCTTCATATGTGGGATTATGGAAGTATTAGATATGAAATGGGATATGCTTCAGCAATAGCGGTAATTTTATTTTTAATAACAGTAAGTATTAACCAGGGAGTAAGAAAATTAATTAGGCCTGATTAATATTCATAAGGAGGTTTTACCTTTAAGATGAAATCAAGAATTAATAGATCTTGGTGGGGGAATTTAATACTAATAATTGTACTTGGAATTGTAGCAATATTCATGGCTTTACCACTTGTATATTCTATAATGAATGCTTTTAAACCTTTAGATGAATTGTTTCTTTTTCCACCCAGATTGTTTGTTAGAAGACCAACATTAAAGAATTTTTCAGATCTATTTTATCTCATGAGTAATTCTTTTGTACCTTTCTCAAGGTATCTTTTTAATAGTATTTTTATTAGTTTTATGAGCACATTAGGACATGTGCTTATTGCCTCTATGGCTGCCTATCCTTTGGCTAAACATAAATTTCCAGGAAGTAAGTTTTTATTCAATCTTGTGATATTTTCCTTAATGTTTTCAGGTTATGTTACCAATATTCCAAGGTTTATTATAATGGCTAAATTACGACTTTTAGATACATATTTCTCTCTTATTCTTCCTTATATAGGGGCTACCTTAGGTTTATTCTTGATGAAACAATTTATGGAACAGATTCCAGATTCTTATATTGAATCTGCGAGAATTGATGGAGCAAATGAGTTTAAGATATGGTGGTATGTGGTTATGCCTAATGTGAAGCCTGCATGGCTTACTCTTATATTATTTGCTTTTAGAGATACGTGGAATGATACATATACTCCTTCCTTATATATTCATAACGAAGCTATGAAGCCTTTTTCCTTAGCACTTACCTATATTCAGCAAGGAGGCTTCGTAAGAGCTGGAGCAGCGGCTGCTGCTGCCATTCTTATGATGCTACCTTCTTTAATTATTTTTATAGTTACCCAAAGTAATGTGGTAGAAACCATGAAATCTGCGGGTATTAAGGAGTAGTTGTAATATGAGAAAAGGAAAAAGATTTTGTATTAAA
>JAPYWU010000141.1 GCA_028276205.1 Dictyoglomaceae bacterium
TTTTAACTCTTCCAAGGTGCCATGCCAATATGGATAGTAAGATACTCCAATAATATCAAAATCCATTTTCAGACCAGAAACATTTGCAAAAAACCATTTAAACAGAGAACTATTTCCTCCTTCTGCTAAATGAACTGCTACTTTTATATTCTTATCGATTCTTCTTACAGCACTTGCTCCAGCATTAAAAAGTTTAACAAAGACTTCAAAACCACCTGCATCATCACCTATAAGCTTACCATCAGGCCACAAAAATCCATTATTAACTTCATTACCAATTTGTACCATATCAGGCAATACTTTATTGTTTTTCATATAATTAAGTACATTATACGTAAAATCAGAAACCGCTTTTATTAATTGGGCTCCTTTTAAATTTTTCCATGCCTTTGGTTTTTCCTGTTTACCAGGATCTGCCCAAAAGTCACTATAATGAAAATCTACAAGCACTTTTAGTCCAAGATTTTTAGCCCTTTTAATAAGCTCTGTCATCCTTTTATACTCACAATTTCCTCCACCATATGGATTTCCTTTTTCATCATACGGATCATTCCAAATCCTAACTCTAACCCAATTGACTCCATGATCTTTTAAAATCTGTAAGGGATCCTTTTGTACTCCATTGTCATAAAATTTCCCACCCTTAGCTTCTACTTCATATAACATGGATATATCAACACCCTTTATAAAATCCTTTGATATTCCCTCTATTGGATTTACAAAAATTTTATCTTCTCCATAATTATTTATCAGAATCATTGTAACCCCCAATAAAATTAAAAGTAATATTTTTATTATTTTCATTACCTTTCACCTCCTAAATTTTTACCCCTTAACAGCACCTTTTGTAAGACCACTAACTATATATTTTTGCAATGAAAGGAATAGAATAGTCATAGGAAGCATACCTAATAAGGCAGCAGCTGTAAAAAGTCCCCATTCAGTCATGTAAGGACCAGAAGAAAAGGTCCAAAGCCCTATTGCATATGTATATTTTTGAGCATCTTGAAGAATAATTCTTGCAAAGATAAATTCGTTAAACACATTCATGAATGTTAGAATTATTACTACTGTAAGTATTGGCCTTGCTAAAGGAAGTATTATCTTATAAAAAGTTTGAAATCTTGTAGCCCCATCTATCATTGCTGATTCTTCTAAAGAGTCAGGAATAGTATCATAATATCCTTTTATAAGGAACATATTATAGGCAATATTCCCTAAATAAACAAAAGTCAAACCCGAAAGAGTATCGAGACCTAAAAAAGGAATAAATTTTCCAAGTAGATTAAGTAAACTATATATCGCTATCATATATACAGCGCTTGGGAACATTTGTATAAGAAGAAGGGTAAGAATTCCATATCTTCTACCCCAAAATCTCATTCTACTGAATGGATACGCTGCTAAAGCACAAATGAGAGTTGTAATTATAGATGCTACCCCAGAGACTATGATGGAATTTCTTACCCATCTTAAGAAATAATGTTTTGTTTTTTGTTTCCATATTTGGTCTATTCTAAATACTTCATTATCAATTTCCCTTAAATAACCTTTAATCTCTCCATATGGTATATTATCCATTAATTCTCCAGCTTTTTTTGAGACAATATTGAGATTTGAACTCACCATATTTACAAAATCAGTTTTTACCAGATTGTATAGATCATCAAGTTCGGGTAGATAGCTTTTTTCTCCTTTAAAAGATTTTTCAAAAACTTCTTTCCATTTATTATCAACAGCATAAATAAGAGAATTAGTTTTTTCTGTAACAAGATTTAGATTTGTTGAGAAAAGTTTGAATTTTTCGTAAAAGATTTTGAAATCGTTAAGCCACTTTAACCTATCTGCTGTTTGTTCAACACTTACGATCAGACTATCTCGCCCAAAATCAATTATGTAAGATGTAGCAAATTCTCTAAATTTATCGCTTAAAGGATATGTTAATTCAAGAAAATGATTAAAATTTTCTGCTGATTCTATTTTCTTAATCTCCTTCTCTAAATCTGATATAAAGATTTTTAACTGTCCATATTTTGTTGAAGGTTTAATATTCTCTTCTTGTTTTTCTACTTCCCCTTGAGTAAGTTCCTTCTCAATCTCTAAAAACTCATTTTCTTGTTTTAGAAAAGCAATTTTTCTATTTTTCTCTTGAAGAATCTTTACATTTTTATCAAGTTCCTTAAGAAGGCCTCTCAAATTATCTAAAATATTATCAATCTCTTTATAATCTGATCTTTTTACTAAAGCTAATTTTGTACTAACATTTTCTAATGCCCTTTTGACTTCGTATAAATCAGGGTACTTAGAGATATTCTCTATAATTTGTTTTATTTCTGTAATTTTATGATTTATGGAAGGTATATATGCCACATTAACATATGACAAATGATTGTTTTCAACTATTTTTTCCAATTCTTTATCAAAAGTTAAAATATCTTTGAGAATATCATTTGTTATCTTATTGTTAATGTTTAAAACCTTATCTTGCAAAAATGTATATTCTTTAAGTAATTTATCATACTTTTCTTGATTTAAACTAATAACACTATTCAACTCCCTTAATTTACGCTCATTTTTTCCTATTTTTTGCTCGTAGTATCTTTTTAAAAGAGTACTTACCTTTTTTATATCTTTTTCTGAAGAGATTTTTATACCAAAAAGTTTCTCTAAATCATCTTTAAAAATTAATATTGTCTCTTTATCAAACTCTCTTTTATAAATGATTGTAGTAATGGCCAATTTAAAATATTCGTTTTTTGATTCCTCTTTGGGAAGTCTTTTTTCTAAATAATCTTTTAAATCTTCCAAAATTGCAATAATATCATGTTTTAAATTCTCATTTTTTGATTCCATATAATCATTAATTTTATAAAACGCCTCTGATGCATTTCTTTGTCTATCTTTTGTTTCTTTCATATATGCCTTTAAGTTAGATATATCTTTTTGAATTTCCTCTTCTATTTTGTCTTTGCTCCATTGGTCATAAGGGGGAGTAACTATAATTAAATTCTGTAGCTCTTGGGTTAAAACAGGCACATTTTTTTCTGGAATAAGTAAATCTTTATAATTTTGAGTTGAAATTCTGGAAGAAAAAAGCTTTGTAGAAAAAGCAGCCTCATCTCTTCTTAAAGATGTTGTTACAACCCATACCACAGGAAAAAGTATTATGGGAATAAGAATCCACAATATAATATGGGTGATAATTTGATTCCTTTTTCCTATCATTCTTATTCACCTCTTACTTCCTCAAAAGCTCCTGAGATCTTAAAATTAACCAGGCTTATACCAGCTACTAAGAAGAAAATCAAAATGGAGATTGCACTTGCAAAACCAAATTCTTGACCTCTTCCCTCAAATGCAAGTTTATATACATAAGATATTAGAATATCTGTATGACCTGCAGGAGTGGTTGAACCTACCATAGGTGGTCCGCCACCATTTAATAAATATATAAGAGTAAAGTTATTAAATGTATATGCAAAACTACTTATTAAAAGCGGTGCGATAATGGAAAGCAATAAAGGAAAAGTTACATATCTAAACCTACTTATTTTTCCCGCTCCATCTATGGCGGCTGCTTCGTACAAATCATCTGGAATTGATTGTAGAGCTCCCAAGGATATAGTCATCATATATGGAAAGGTTAACCAAGTATTAACAACAATACAAATCACTTTAGCCCAAAAAGGATCATTAAACCATTTTATTGGATTAAGACCTAAGAATGGTAAAATAATTTTATTCAATATTCCATATGTCTCGTTAAATATTCCATTTTTCCATGTCAAAACTGATATGAAATAAGGAATAGCCCAAGGGATTATTAAAAGAGTCCTATATATATTTCTTCCTTTAAGTCTCCTATTATTCAAAACTAAAGCAAAGGCAAGACCAATTGAAAAAGAAAATAAAACTGTAAAAAGAGACCATTCTACAGTCCATATAAATATTTTAAAGAAAGGACCAGATATTCTTTCATCTGTAAAAATTCTTGAGAAATTTTTAAATCCTATATAAGCAGTATAACCAACAAGAAATATCCTATTGCCATTTTCATCTACATCATAGAAAGATCCTTCTTCCTCAATTAAAGGCTTATTAGTTTTTGTATTTATAATCACCATTTTTGTAACATTTTTGCCGTTCTCTATTCCATTTTCATAAGTCAATCTATAAAGTCGTTCTATAGTAAAAAATTTCCATCTTCCATCCTCATCAATCTTTACACCAATAATCTTTCCTTCTGGGGTTATATATTCTGCAGTAGAAAGAAATTTTTGTATAA
>JAPYWU010000142.1 GCA_028276205.1 Dictyoglomaceae bacterium
AATAAGTTCAGGGCCATATGTATTACATAGCTATGATCCAGGTGGATACTGGGTACTCTGGCAGAGGAGAGAAGATTGGCAAAGGACACCAACAGGAAAACTTTTTGGAATGCCCCAACCTAAATATGTACTCTTCTACTACTATGGACCTACCGAGAAACAAGTACTTGCCCAAAATAACCATCAATTAGATATGGCAGATCTAACTATGGAAGGATTGAGATCAGTATTATCTACTAATAAATATGCAAGGGCATATATGAAGAACTTTCCATATATCGTTAATGTAGATCCATGTATCACAGGTATATATTTCAATACTGCAAAAGCTCCATATAATAATAAAGAGGTTAGATGGGCATTAGCTTTATCAATTGATATAGTTGAATACTTAGCAACTGCTTTTGATGGTGCTGCTACTATGGGAGCTCTTCTTGTACCTCCTACTCCAGCATATTTGAAATGGTATTATGAACCTTTGGAAAATTGGATGAAGAACTTTACTATTACTGTGGATGGTCAGAAAGTTAAAGTATATGATCCAGATGCACCTATGAGACTTGCTGAATATGCTAAGAAAAGAGGATATACAGTCCCAAATGATCCAAAAGAAATTAGGGCAATATTTGGTTATGGATGGTTCAAATATGCACCTGATATAGCCGAAAAATTATTAATAAAGAATGGATTCAAGAGAGATAAAGATGGAAAATGGCTAACTCCAGATGGTAAACCATGGAAAATAACAATTCTTGCCCACACTAATCCTTCCCATCCTGATTTTAGAAATGGTTTTTCCGCATCCCAGCAATGGAAAAAGTTTGGAATAGATGTAGAGGTAGTAACAACAGAGCAAAGGGCTACAATGCTACAAGTAGGGGATTTTGATGCTTCTTCCGATTGGCCAGCAACAGAACCATGGGGTGGACATCCTGACATGTATAGAACCTTTAATGCATGGAGATCTGAATATGTAAGACCAATAGGTGAACGTACCTTTGGTCATGCAAGTAGATGGTCCGATCCAAGGATGGATAAAGTAATAGAAGAGTTAGCAAATACTGACTGGAACAGTGTAAAGGTTAAAACATTGGGATTAGAAGGATTAAAAATTGCATTTGAAGAAATGGCTGGAATTCCAACTTGTGCTTATCCAGGTATAGCAAGCTATGATGAATACTACTGGACCAACTATCCAACAGCAGAGAATCCATATTGTATACCATATCATCATTGGCCCAATTTCAAGTACATGTTACCATTCTTGAAACCAACAGGAAGGAAATAAAAAATAAGCCCCCCGAAAGGGGGGCTAAAAAATGAAAGGAGGTATGGAATGCTTAAAAGATATCTGATACCAAGATTAATACAATATTTATTAGTAATTTTTGTTGGTGTAACCATCGTTTTTTTTGTTCCTCGTCTTACTCCTGTGGACCCTGTACAACAGATGATCAATACTATTACAAGAATGGGTACCTATCTTGATCCAAAGGCAGTAGAAAAAATGACAGAGACTTTAAAAGAGTTATATGGATTGAAAGGAAATTTATTTGAACAATATTTAGCTTTTTGGGGAAGACTTTTAAAAGGAGATTTTGGTCCCTCTCTTTTTAGATTTCCTATTCCAGTTATAAAACTTATAGGAGATTCTTTACCATGGACCTTAGGGCTTCTTACTATAAGTACTTTTTTATCTTGGTTTATAGGAAATATTTTAGGTGGGATTGTAGGTTTTTATTATGACAAAAGATGGGCAAGGGTTATGGAAAGTATAGCTATGGTTATAAGGCCAATTCCCTATTATATATTTGCTCTTATAACTCTTATTGTTTTTTCGTATCTTCTTAAATGGTTTCCTTTGGGTGGTGGTATGCCTGTTGGTGTTGTACCAAGTTTTAGTATTAAATTTATATTTGAATTATTTAGGTATGCTTTCTTACCTTTAATTTCAATGATGGTATTAGGAATTGCAGTGACACTACAAACTATGAGGCTTATAGTCTCAAATATTGTAAAAGAAGATTTTGTAACTTATGCAAGGGCAGGGGGAGTGAAAAAGAAAATAATCGCTTTTAAATATGTGATTAGAAATGCTATGCTTCCTCAGGTTACTAATTTGGCTCTATCTATGGGACAAATATTTAGTGGAGCTCTTATTACCGAAATAGTATTTTCTTATCCAGGAATGGGAACTTTACTATATAACGCAATTGCTACAGGAGATTTTAACTTAATTATGGGAATTGCCACTATATCTATTTTTGGTATTTCTACCTTTATCTTGCTTATAGATCTACTGTATCCATTATTTGATCCTCGTGTTAGATATAGATAAAAATTTTGAAGAGGAAGAGGTAAAAATATGGGCATCTTTAGAGATTTACTAAGAGATGGAAAATTTAGAGTAGGATTTATAATTATATGTTTGATCCTTATTTTAGCTTTACTTTCTTTTGTATCTCCCTATGATCCTACAAGATGGAATGTAGCTCCAAGAGATTTACCTCCATCATTACAACATATTTTGGGTACTAATTCTCAAGGGCAAGATGTATTTTGGCAACTTACTTTTGCCATAAGAAATTCTTTAACCATAGCTATAATAGCTGCATTTTTCTCTCGAATAATAGCTATTATTATGGGTCTTGTAGCTGGATATAGAGGAGGAAGATTGGATAGATTTTTAATGGGAATAAATGATAGTTTTTTAGTTTTGCCCTTATTACCAATTTTGATATTAATTTCATCTCTTATTAAAGGAAGACTAAGTTTTGTAGGCTTAGGTCTTATTTTGAGTGTTTTTGGATGGAGTTGGGATGCTCGAGTAATTAGGTCCCAGATATTAAGTTTGAGAGAAAGGGATTTTACATATACCGCTCTATTATCTGGGACAAGTACTATTCAATTAGTATTCAAAGAATATTTTCCCTTTGTTATTCCAATTGTTTTTTCAACATTAATAAACAATATGTCATGGGCTATTGGAATGGAAATAACTCTTGCTATTTTAGGTTTGACCAATCTTGAAATTCCAACCTTAGGTACAGTTTTACAGTGGGCTATAAGTTATCAAGCAATGCTTTTAGGTTTGTGGTGGTGGTTATTAACTCCTGTTGTAACATCGGTATTGCTTTTTGTAAGCTTATATCTACTTTCTGTAAGTATAAGTGAGTATTTAGATCCTCGAACAAGAATACAAAGAATTAGAGTTATAAAGGAGTGAGGAAATGGAAATCATAAAAGCAGAAAATTTAAAGGCTTATTATCTATTAGATATAGGGGGTAAGCTTCATTCTGTAAGAGCGGTTGATAATATAAATATATCCATTAAAGAGGACGAAATTTATGGTATTGCTGGTGAATCAGGATGTGGAAAGAGTACTCTTATAAAAACTCTTTATGGTATGGTAGAGCCACCACTAAATGTGGTTGATGGAAAAGTTTATTATAGAATAGATAACGAATATAAAAATATTTTCTCAATGAATGGATCCTTGGAGAGCATAAGGTGGAATTATATCTCATATATTCCTCAAGGATCAATGAGTGTATTAAATCCAGTAGTAAAGATAATTGAATCTTTTTGGGATTTTATTGGCTCTCATGTGGATATTTCAGATAAAAGTACTTGGAGAAAAAATATAGAAGAGCATTTTGCTTTACTTGGATTGCCCACAAAGGTTTTGGATGCCTATCCTCACCAATTATCAGGAGGTATGCGACAAAGGGTTACAATAGCTCTTGCTACTATTCTTAATCCAAAGATCATAGTAGCTGATGAACCTTCTACAGCTTTGGATGTGGTTGCTCAAAGAGCAGTAATTCAATTATTAAAAGAAATACAAAAGAGTTTAAAAAATACAATTATTCTTGTTACTCATGATATGGGTGTACATGCAAGTATATCTGATAGAATTGCTATCATGTATGCTGGAAAGATTGTAGAGGAAGCTCCCACATCAGAAATTTTTGAGAACCCACTACATCCCTATACTAAATATCTTATAGGAGCTTTGCCTAAGATTGGAGATAAGTCCTATAAAGTCAGTGCTCCAGGTGCCCCACCATCCCTTATAAATCCACCATCTGGGTGTAGATTTCATCCCAGATGTAGTCAAGCTATGGAAGAGTGTAAAGTTAATGTACCCGAATTGATAAATGTAAATTCAGAACATAGAGTAGCATGCTTTTTATATTCAAAGGAGAGAGAGCTATGAATAAAGAGATATTATTGAGAGTTGAGAATTTAACAAAAATTTTTACTTTAGGATCTG
>JAPYWU010000143.1 GCA_028276205.1 Dictyoglomaceae bacterium
TAAATATTTAGCTTAAAAGGTCTAAGTTCATTATTTATTCTATTTATACAGTCGTCAAGATTTTCAGACCTTGCTGTTGCTTCTTTAATCTTCAGAAGGAGATCAAAATATTTCAATATATTCTCCTTGTTAACCATAATTAAAAATTATTGTAAACTATTATAATAATAGCACGTAGAAAAAACTTTTAAAAGAAAGGAAAAATAGAGATGATTTGTGAGATATTATCAGTAGGAACAGAGCTTCTTCTTGGAGATATTTTAAATACCAATTCGCAATACTTAAACAGGCGTCTTGCTGATCTTGGCATATCGGTCTATTTCAATACTACTGTAGGAGATAATCCTCAAAGATTAAAAAAAGCTCTTGAGATTGCCTTTTCAAGAAGCGATATGGTGATTGCCACGGGAGGGCTTGGACCTACTAAGGATGATCTTACTAAAGAGGTTTCTGCTGAATTTTTTGGTAAAAAACTAATCCTACATGAGGAATCTTTAAATAGAATAAAGGAGTTTTTTGAAAAAAGAGGTTTACCTCTTACGGAAGGAAATATAAAACAAGCCTATATAATTGAAGGAAGCAAAGTGATTCCAAATGATTGGGGAACAGCCCCTGGAATAATTTATGAGAATAATGGAAAAATTCTCATTCTTCTTCCTGGTCCTCCAAGAGAAATGATACCTATGTTTGAAACATATGTGGTACCATATCTTCTTACCCTTTCTTCCGAGACTATTCAATCAAAAGTATTGAGGGTATGTGGTTTAGGAGAAAGCTTTATGGAAGAGAGGATAAAGGATTTAATAGAAAATCAAACCAATCCAACGATAGCACCATATGCAAAAGAAGGAGAGGCTATTTTAAGAATAACAGCTAAGGCAAAAAGTAAAGAAGAGGCAGAGAAATTAATAGAAGAAGTGGAGAAGGAAATAAGAAAAAGATTAGGAGACTTTATTTATGGAGAAGGGGATATTACTCTTGAAGAGGTAGTTGTTAAATTATTGATTGAGAAGGGAATAACTATTGCTGTTGCTGAATCATGCACAGGAGGAATGATATCTGCAAGAATTGTTAATGTGCCTGGAGTCTCAAAAGTATTTAAGGAAGGAATTATTGCTTATAGTAATGAATCAAAGGTTAAACGTCTAAATATTTCTGAAGAGACTTTGAAAAAATATGGGGCTGTTAGTAAAGAATGTGCATTAGAGATGGCAAGAAATGTAGCCATGATTTCAGGAGCTGATATAGGTCTTTCTTCTACCGGAATTGCTGGTCCTGAAGGGGGAACTTCTGATAAGCCAGTAGGTCTTGTTTATTTAGGACTCTACATGAATGGGGTTGAAAATTATAAAGAGTTGAAACTTTCTGGTGATAGAAATAGAATTAGATTATATACTACTATAAATGCATTGGATTTTTTAAGAAGGCATATTTTAAATTTGTAAAATAATTTTTTGGCGGAGGTAATATTATGGATATTCCTAAATTGATTATTAGTATCGCCATACCTTTAATAATTGGGGGGATATCTGGATTTTTTTCCAAAAATGCAAAGGTGGTATTTGATAAATTAGTTAAACCAAGTTTTGCCCCTCCACCTTGGCTTTTTGCTCCTGTTTGGACAATTTTGTATTTCTTAATGGGAGTTTCTTTATATAGAGTTTTAAAATTTGGTCAAGATACTAAATCAGCATTAATGTTTTTTGGTATTCAATTATTTTTGAATTTTATCTGGTCACCAATTTTCTTTATTTATGAAAAAAGATTATTGGCTCTTTTTGTAATAATATTACTTCTCATTTTTGCCATTCTTACCGCAGTAAGCTTCTATAAAATCGACCATTTAGCAGGTTTACTTTTTATTCCCTATATCCTTTGGTTATCCTTTGCCACATTATTAAATTATTCTTTGTATTACCTAAATAGGTAATATTAGGAGAGATAAATTTTATGAAAAGAGCTTTAAAAATAAGTTCTCGAAAGGCTTTTGCAAGAATAAGTCTTATTTTAAAATACTTATCTGAACGTGATAACATAAGCTTGAAAGATATAAAAAGAAGGTTGAGAGAAGACTTAGGTTTATCAGTAAGTGATAGAACAATAAAGAGAGATATTCGTACTTTAAGAGAAGACTTAGGCTTTAAGATTCTTTACAGTAGAAAAAAAGATGGATATTATTTTGAAAAGAAACCTGAATTTATCTTTCCCAAATTAACCGAAGGTGAATTTTTTACACTTATTATTACCGCTAATTTAATTAATCAATTTAAAAATACCCCTCTTGAAAAAGATTTTGAAAGCCTACAAAAGAAATTAGAAGCCATATTAACTGATAAAGTAGTTATATCTTCTGAAAAATTGCGAATGGCTCTTTCTATACCTTTCAACTTTATTAAGCCAAGAGTTGATATTAAAGATACTTTTGAGAAGATTTTTAAAGCTATCACCCAGAAAAATAGAATATTGATAAAATATCACACTATTTATTCTGATGAAATAAAAGAAAGAAAAGTAGATCCTTATCATATATATAATTATGAAGGGATATGGTATTTTTGTGGATTTTGTCATTTAAGAAATGAGATTAGGGATTTTGCTTTAGATAGAGTTGAAAGTGTAAGAATTTTAAGAGAAAGATTTGAGATGCCAAAGGATTTTGATTTTTATGAATATTTGAAATCTGCTTTTAGGATATATAAAGGAAACACAACAAAAGTTAAAATAAAGTTTGACTCTTATCAGGCAAAGTGGATCAAAGAGAGAATATGGCATGAAACTCAAAAAATTGAGGAGCTTGATGATGGAAGCATAATATACGAGATTATAGCTAATGAAGAAGAGATAAGAAGATGGGTTATTGGATATGGATCTCATGCTGAAGTTTTAGAACCTAGATCCTTAAGGGATTCTATAAAAGAAGAATTGAAAAAGATGATCCAAATTTACAAAGTATAAATTTAATTGGGGGAGTAAAGTAAAAATCTTTCTAAAATCTTCCCTTTAATACTTTATTTTCTTTTAAATATTTGTGGTATAATATAATACCGACCGGTTGGTATGTAGGAGGATATTAAATATGGATACAAAAGAAAGAATTATTTTGGCTGGAGAAGAATTGTTTTCTCAAAGAGGTTATGATGCTACAAGCGTCTCTCTTATATGTGAAAGGGCAGGAGTTAGTAAAGGAGCTTTTTTCCATTATTTCTCTTCTAAGGAAGAATTCTTTTTAGAGATTCTTGATAGGTGGCTTTCAGATCTTTCTCAAAAAATTGAGAGTTATTTTAAAGAGCAGGATAAAGTTATAAATGGATTGTTAAGGACCACAATTATTTTTGAGGATATATTTAAGGAATCTAAGGAAAAATTTTATCTCTTTTTGGAATTTCTTAGAAAGGGAATTAGTGATGAAAGAATTCTTAAAAAGCTTGGAGACTATTTTAAAAGATATAAAGAGTATTTTTCACTTTTAATAGAGAGAGGAAAACGGGAAGGAAGCTTTAAAGATATAGATTCAGAAGTGTTGTCATCTCTTATAATTTCTTACTCAATAGGTATTATATTACAGCAGATTTTTGATAAAGATTCTGATTGGGGAAGGATAAGTAGAGAAGGGGTGAATTTAATAATTTCAAGTATAAAAAAGGAGGATTCAAAGTTATGAAGGTTTTTTTAACTGGTGCTTTTGGGAATATAGGTTTAAGTGCAATTGAGGAGATGATCAAACAGGGAGATAAGGTAAGATGTTTTGATTTAAAAAATAAAAGAAATGAGAAGATCTTCAAAAATTTGAAAAAGAAATATGGTGATAATATTGAGGTATTTTGGGGAGATATAAGAAATAAAGATGAGGTAAAAAAGGGTATAGAAGGACAAGATGTGGTAGTGCATCTTGCTTTTATTATTCCAAAACTTTCTGCAACAGGTATGGAATCTGAGAAGGTACCTGATATTGCTTATCAGATTAATGTACTGGGTACCCAAAATATAATTTCCGCAATGGAGGAATTATCTTATCCCAAGAAATTAATCTTTACCTCTTCTGTACATGTCTATGGTCTAACTCAACATCTTAATCCTCCAAGAAAAGCGGATGATCCTGTAAATCCACCTGAGCATTATTCAAAGCATAAGGTTGAATGTGAAAATATGATTAAGAAATCTAATTTAGAGTGGTGCATATATAGACTTGCAGCTTCTCTTCCTATTAATTTAAAACTTGATGTAGGTATGTTTGACGTACCTCTT
>JAPYWU010000144.1 GCA_028276205.1 Dictyoglomaceae bacterium
TTGTATAGATAATAGGACCTTTGAAAAAATCATAAATCATGTCATGTTTTGTCAGATAATAGGAAGCAGGTGGATCATCCATGATAAATACTTTTATTTCACCCTTTTTGGCAGAAAGTATAATATCAGAATAATTACTATAAAATCTGAAATTAACATAAGGATTCTGCAAAAGTAAGAAATCTATCAAAGCATCGCCCCTCTTTACTCCCACAATAAAGGGAGTAATATCCTTGGGAGAATTTATTTTTGATATACTTTTATGATAATAGATACTTGAGGTCACTTTAAAAACTGGCTTAGAAAAAACTAAATATTTTTCTCTTTCTGGGGTCTTAAAAATCTCATCTATAGCGGAAACTTTACCTTCAAAAAGCATATTTTGGGCTTTAATCCATTCTTCTGGAATAAGTTCTACTTTTATTCCTGTCTTCTTACTCCACATATTCCAGAATTCTACTGATATTCCAACCAGTTTCCCTTTCTCATCAATATATGTAAAGGGAGGATAATCTCTATCTATAACAATTTTTATAGAATTATTAGAAGATATAGGGGATGCAATGAGGTAAAATATTATTAATGTAAAAAGACATTTAAAAACTTTTAATTTCATGTTAACCTTATTTTATCATATTTATGCTATAATTTTACCATAAAAATATGAATTTACTATTAATATCCATAGCTCCAGGAATAGCCATCTCTTGGTATGTATATCATAAAGATAGATGGAATAAAGAACCATCTAAAACTATAATTTATGCATTTATATTAGGAGCCCTTATATCTTTTCCATCTGCAGTATTAGAAACCCTTATAGATTTGTTTAATTTATTTACACCTTATAAGAGTTTAGCAGATCTTTTTCTATATACATTTTTTAGGATCGCACTTATAGAAGAAGGAGCAAAATACTACGTAATTTATAGATTTATATATCCAAAAGAGGAATTTGATGAACCCTTTGATGGTATTGTTTATTCGGTAATGGTTAGTATGGGATTTGCCACAGTAGAAAATATTCTCTATGTCATACCTGGAGGATATATAGTAGGTTTTACAAGAGCTCTTTTAGCTGTACCTGCCCATTTTGTTTTTGCTCTTTTTATGGGATATGCCTTTGGACTTGCAAAGTTTGGTGTTAAGCCAGAAAAACATTTAACTCAGGCATTATTCTATCCAGTTTTCTGGCATGCTCTTTATGACTTTTTGATTTTAACAAAGATTTGGTATCTATCTATCCTTATTCTACCCATCGTTTATTTAGTAGGAAGATGGATATGGAAAAGAGGGCAGAGATTAATTATTTTAGAAAAATGGGAGGAAAATGAATATGATCAAAGCAATACTTTTTGATCTTGATGGTACCCTGCTATATAGTGATTTAGAATTATTTACCAAACATTATTTCTCTATGCTAAGAGAGGAATTTAAGAAAATAGGAAATGAGGATTCTTTATTTAGGAGTTTAAATATAGCGGTAGCTAAAATGATGCAAAATAGAGGACCTAAATCTAATAATGATGTATTTTGGGAAGAATTCGAAAAATTAGTAAACATAGATAGAAATATTATGGAAGATTTTTTTAATAACTTTTACCTTGAAAAATTTCCAAAATTAAAAGATATGGTAAAAGCAAGACCCAATTCATACGCTAAAGAAGTTATTAAAAAGGCATTTGATTTAGGTCTCAAAGTAGTAATAGCTACAAATGCAGTTTTTCCCCTAATAGCTATAAAGGAGAGATTAAAATGGGCAGAAATAGATAATTATAATTATGATTTAATAACCTCTATGGAGATTATGCACGCTTGTAAACCATTTCCTGAATATTATAAAGAAATTTTGGAAAAAATTGGAGAAAAGCCAGAAAAAACCATGATGGTTGGAAATGATTTACAAGAAGATCTTTCTGCCAGCTCCTTAGGTATCATCACCTTCTTAACCATGGATGGACAAATATTAAACGAGGATAAATCAAGGTACACTCCTGACATTATAGGGAAAATGGAGGATCTTTTAGAGATACTTCCTCTACTTTCTAAATAAGATCTTTTGTTTTATAATATCTTTGTATTTGTTCTCTCACAAAATAAAGGGAGGTGAGAGTTTTGTTAAGCAAGATATTAATCATTCTATTCGGTATTATCTGCATTGGATTAGGTCTATGGGGGCTTATAGTTTGGTGGTCCTATTTTTTGAAGGCTTTAATGGCTGGAGTACCAATATTTTTAGTCTTCTTAGGAATAATTCTGCTTATCTTCGGATATACAGAGTTAAAAACTATACTTTCGGAAAAAAAGGAGAAAAAAGAATAATTTATTAAAAAGAGGGGGCAAAAACCCCCTCTTTTCCTAATACCCAGCCTCTTTATCTACCACGTTAATCATTCTTTCAAAATTAGGATACTCTTTCAGATTCTTCAAAAATATCTCTACTACCCTTTCATCATAATAAGGAGTCATTCCTGCAATATGTGGTGTTATTATCACATTTTCCATATCCCATAATGGACTATCATCAGGTAAAGGCTCATCATAAAATACATCCAGTAGTGCACATTGTATTTTACCTTCCTTTAAAGCCTTTATTAAAGCCTTTTCATCTACTGTTCTCCCTCTCCCTACATTAACAAAAATAACATTATGCTTCATCTTATTAAATTCTTCTTCAGAAATAAAATTTTCCGTCTCTTTAGTATGGGGTAGTACTGTTACAATAATATCTGAATCTTTTAAAAGCTTATCTAAATCCTGAAAAGTCAATAACTCATCAGGTTGTATTTTTACATTCTCCTTTTTCTTTTTAAGCCCTATAACCTTCATATCAAAACATTTAGCAATTCTTCCTATCTCTTGTCCTATATTACCATAACCAATTATACCCATAGTTTTTCCAGTAAGCTCGTCACACCATTCTATTTCATCTTTATTCCACCTTTTCTCTATCTTCCCTTTTATGGCCACATTTATCCTACGAGTCCAGGAAAGAATTAAACCAAAAACATGTTCAGCTATAGGTTTTGGATGAACCCCACTGGCAGAAGTCAAGATTATCTCAGAGCTAATAATATCATCATAAAGCATATGATCTACACCCGCAGATGTCAATTGTATCCACTTTAAATTTTTAGCTTTCTTGAACTCATCTTTACTTAATCCCCAACCAAAAAATATTTCTGCCTCTTCAATATTTTCAGTTATTTCAACATTTGTTCCAGAAGATAAGATTTTTTCAATATACTCCTTTTTTAATGGATACCTAATATAAATTTTCATAGGAACCTCCTTTGAAAAAGAATATTATTTTATGATATAATCTTATCACTATGGACTTATATCTTTACAACACTTTAACAAAGAAAAAAGAAAAATTTGAACCAATAAACCCACCTTATGTGGGAATGTATACTTGTGGTCCTACAGTATACAACTATGCTCATATAGGAAATTTAAGAACCTATATTTTTGAAGACATTTTAAAAAGAGTTTTAATTTATAATGGATATATTGTCACTCATGTGATGAATATCACTGATGTGGGACATCTTACATCGGATGCTGATGAGGGAGAAGATAAGATTGAAAGGGAAGCAAAAAAAGAAAGAAGAAGTGCATGGGAGATTGCAGAATTTTATACTGAGGCTTTCAAAAGAGATTTGAAAAAACTAAATATTCTGGAACCAACTATCTGGTGTAAGGCAACAGATCATATACCTGACTTTATAGAGCTTATAAAAATTCTTGAACAAAAGGGCTATACCTATAGGACATCTGATGGGATATATTTTGATACCTCAAAGGTACCTGACTATGGTAAATTAGCAGGTCAAGATTTAGAAGAACTTCTACCAGGAGCAAGAGTGGAATTTAATCCTGAAAAAAGAAATCCTACCGATTTTGCTCTTTGGAAATTCTCTCCTAAGGATGTAAAAAGGCAAATGGAATGGGATTCTCCATGGGGAGTAGGTTTTCCTGGATGGCATATTGAATGTTCGGTTATGTCTACAAAATATTTAGGACAACCCTTTGATATTCACTGTGGTGGTGTAGATCATATACCTATTCACCATACAAATGAAATAGCACAGTCTGAATCTGCATATGACAAGCCTATGGCTAAATATTGGTTGCATGGAGAATTCCTTATTATGGGAGAAAAGAAGATGGCAAAATCTGAAGGAAACTTTCTTACCTTGTCAGATTTGGAAGAAA
>JAPYWU010000145.1 GCA_028276205.1 Dictyoglomaceae bacterium
TATTGCCTATGGGAGAAAGGGAAAAAGGGAAGTAAGGGTTAGTGGATGGGGAAGTATTATTGGAGATGAGGGAAGTGCCTATTATATAGGAGTGGAAACTCTGAGAGAAGTGAGTAAGGAGCTGGATGGAAGAGCCAAAAAGTCTCTACTTTCTTTATTACTCTTTGAAGAACTAAATTTAAGAGATTCTTTAGATTTTATCAATTTTATTTATGATCCCAATAAGGATAGAAGGTCAGAGATAGCATCAGTAGCAAAGATAACCTATAAGATTGCTTTGAAGGGTGAAAAGAAAGCCATAAAGATTTTAAAAAATGCTGCTTGGGAATTAGTATTAACGGTAGTTACAGCAAAGAAAAAGTTAAGACTTATGTATCCTGTTGTAACTTATAGTGGAAGCGTAATTGAAAAGAATGATATTGTGAGAGCAGAATTTATAAAGGCTCTCGATAAAGAAGGATACAAGGTAACTCCTCCTCAGCTTTCTCCAGTTCTTGGAGCTATTGTTTATGCCTATGTTAACTATCATGGATATTATCCTGATGAGAGTTTTATTAAAAATCTTAAAAATATAGAAAGGAGTGAAGGGAATGGATAAGGTAAGTGTAATAATGATAGGAGCTGGGAATAGAGGCTATGAAGCCTATGGAAGAATTATTTTGAAAAGGCCTGATATTAAGGTGGTGGCTGTGGCAGAGCCAAATGATATAAGAAGGGAAAGATTTGCAAGGGAGCATAATATACCAAAGGAATTTCAATTTAAAAGCTGGGAAGAGGTTTTTGAGAGGGAAAAATTTGCTGATGGGGTAATAATTACTACTATGGATAGGATGCATGTAGCACCTGCGAAGAGTGCTATAAAGAAGGGATATAAAGTACTTCTTGAGAAACCAATTGGTGTAAATATGGATGAGATAAAGGATCTTTATAGAGAGGCAAAGAAATATAATGCAAGTATAACTGTAGCTCATGTTTTAAGATATACTCCCTTCTTTCAGAAGTTAAGAGAGCTTTTAATAAAAAAAGCAATTGGAGATCTTGTGGGTATTAATCTTGTGGAAAACATTGGATTTTTCCATTTTGCCCATAGTTTTGTAAGGGGAAATTGGAGAAATTCAAATACATCTGCTCCTTCAATTCTTGCTAAAAGCTGTCATGATTTGGATATTCTCATATTTTTGGTGAGAGAAAAAGTTAAATATTTGTCATCCTATGGTGAATTAGTGCATTTTAGGAAGGAGAAGGCTCCTTCTGGTGCTACAGAGAGATGTTTAGATTGCAAACTTGATTGTCCTTATGATGCAAAGAAAATTTATCTTGGAGATTATACGGGTTGGCCTGTATCTGTGATCTCTGAAGATTTATCCTTAGAGGGAAGACTTAAAGCATTAAGAGAAGGTCCTTATGGAAGATGTGTATATTTCTCTGATAATAATGTGGTGGACCATCAAGTTGTATCCTTAAAATTTGAAAATTCCATCTATGCTACCTTTACCATGTCCGCCTTTACAGAGAAGATTACAAGAAAGATTAATGTTTATGGTACTCATGGGGAGATTTATGGAGATTTGGATGAGAATATTATAGAAGTGAAATACTTTGGTAAGGGAGAAGAAAGGATAAATCTCAATTTACCCTTTAAAGATATGGTAGGGCATGGTGGTGGAGATGAGGGAATTATAGACGAGTTTGTTAAAGCATTAAAGGGAGAAGTAAAAGATACATTATCAAACATAGAAGAGTCTATTGAAAGCCATCTTATGGCTTTTTCTGCTGAAGAAGCCAGATTAAACAATAAAATTGTTGATATGGATCAGGTAAGAAAAAATTTCTATGAATTATAATAAATTATTTATTGCTCTTTTTAAAGATTCCTCATAGAAAGGCATATCATCCATATTATATAGCTCTAACATATAGTTTCTTAAAACAGAGTAAAGTGGCCTTTTAGCAGGGGCTATAAAGTTTTCTGGATTTAATGGGATGATTATGTCTTTTGAAAAACCTGCTATCTCGGCCACTTTACAGGCAAAGTCATATCTTGTAATGATTCCTTTGTTAACAATATGATAGGTACCATAAAGATTAGTATAGGAAAGCTCTTTTACTTTTCTTACTAAGTCTTTTGCATAAGTGCAAGATGCAAAGTGATAATTACTAAGACGTATTTCTTTTCCTTCCTTAAGGCTATTGTAAATCTGGGTTAGGGCATTATTTCCATATTCCCCAAATACATAAGAGGTTCTTATGATGAAATGTTTTTTGCAAAATTCTTTTGTAAAAATCTCTCCATAAAATTTAGTCTTTCCATATGTGTTTATGGGATTTGGATTATCAAATTCAGTATATGGGGTATCTTTATCTCCTGAGAAGACATAATCAGTACTTATATAAATAAAGGGTATATCTAAAAGGGAACAGGCAATAGCTAAGTTTTTAGTGCCTATAGCATTTACTTTCCATGCTCTTTCTTTATCTTCTTCACATATATCGGGAGATCTTATGGCTGCAGGATGAATTACTAAATCTGGTTTTATTTTTATAATTTTATCAATTGTATCTTTATCTTCTATATTCATATCTTGGTGAGTTATAGGAATTACTTCCTCTTCCTCAAACTCTTTTACAAAGTAGCTTCCTAAAAAACCTTTACTACCTGTTATTAATATTTTTCTTTTCATACCCTTTCCCATCCTACCTTTTCTAATTTACTTATGAGATCTTCTTCATCCCCTAAGAGAATTATGAAGTGATTACCAATTGGATTTTTTAAGAATCTTTCATCTTTTATCTTTACTGATATTTGAGTTCTACACATATTATTCTCCCAAGGTTTCTCTACTACTTCTCCTGTAAATACTGTAAATTTATGGTCTTTACCAAGCCTTAATATGGTAACTTTATCTGTTTTTATGTGTCCTTCTATTCCTACACTACTTAAGGTTTCAAAATGGGTATTAAGGTTAAAATACTGGGGAATATTAACTGAAATAGTGCAATGGGCAAAGGTATAGATATCATCTTCTATTCTTGCTAAATTTGCCATAAAGGGGGTTTTTCCAGTCAATTTATAGGAAAATAGCATGGTAGCAAGAGCTTCTGTATCTCCTTCGCAACTTGCTATAATTCCCTCCGCATTGAGTAAAGATAAGGCAAGGCATCCTGTAATTTTTAAATTTATGGCAAGGTCGAAACATCTTATTGTAATGGCACTTAAATTGTATTTATGAATAATTTTCTTTAAAGATGAATAAATTTTAGTTGCCTTTTTTAGCTCTTCAAAAGAGATTTTTTTCTCTTTAGCCAAGTTCCATATTTTATTGGCAAGCTCTAAATCTTCCTCCATATTTTCTTCTACTTCTGAAAGAGAAATCTCTATGATATTTAATCCTAACTCTTTTAATACATCATAATTTCCGCTTTTTATTAGCCAATCGCTTGGTTTTCCTATAATTCCTATATTTTTATTCCTGATCTCATCAATAGTTTTTAAAATTTTCATGGTTTTTTCTTCAGGATTTGGTATCAATATAGTTTTTATTCCCTTTTCTTTGGCATATGCTTGTATCTCTAAACTTGCAGCCAGTCCATTAAAGGTACCAAATGGGATTAGATAAAGACCATCTTTTAAATAAGGTATGGATAGTTCTTCAGTTCCTCCTGTGAGTAATATTAAAGCCTCAGGATCTTCACTTTCTTCCAGAGTAATATATTTCCCAAAGTATTCTTTTGCCTCTCTTAATTTATTTTCTACATCATAAGCTATAGGACTTAATAAAAATTTTACCTTCATTTTTTATTTCTCCTTTCCACAATTTATCATCTTCACATATTCTGCCATCTGTTTACCAAGAAGTCTACATGCCTTTTGTTCTGCCTCCTTGGGATATCCTACAGAGACTGCTCCATAATGGGCGGTCACACCTGGTGCTGAGTAATCAGGAAGTCCAAATACTAAGTATCCATAATTCATAAGTATGGTTAGAATTGAATATAAAGTAGCTTCATTTCCTCCTCCAAGTCCTCCTGAAGAGGAAAAGGCGGATCCAATTTTCCCCTTTACTTTTCCCCAAGCTACACTAACACTTTCATCAAAGAACTTTTTAAGTTTCCATGTAAGGGTACCACAATAGGCAGGTGATCCCACTATAATTCCATCATAAATTAAAAGATCTTCAGGTTTTGCATCA
>JAPYWU010000147.1 GCA_028276205.1 Dictyoglomaceae bacterium
TTTTGAGATATTATATCACAAAAACAGATTATTTTGACAAAGTAATAATTATAATCTAAACTTTAATATGGAAAGGAGATGAAGAAGCTATGCAAAGAGAAACAAGACAAAGGAAATTAGTCTCAGAGATTTTAATGGAAAGTATGGATCATCCAGATGCTCTTACTGTTTTTAGAAGAGCAGAGAAAAAAGGTGCAAAAATAAGTTTAGGTACTGTTTATAGGACTTTGGAACTTTTAGTAAATGAGGGAAAAGCTCTTAAATTTTATGATAGAAGTGCGGTTGCCCGATATGATGCTAAAACAGTGCCTCATCATCATTTGATTTGTAAGATCTGTGGAAAAGTTGAAGATTGGGAAGGAGAAAATTTGGATAGCGAAATGATTAAGAAGGAAATAGAGAAAAGTACTTCTTTTAAAGATGTAGATTTTCATATGATTATTTATGGTATTTGTGATGAATGTGCAAAAAGGAGTAGATAATATTTTAAGTAAAAGAGAAAGATTAGAAAAAATCAAAAATATTTTAAAACAGAATAATATAGGTACCCAAAAAGAGTTAATGGAAGCCTTAAAAAAAGAAGGCATTAATGTGGTACAGGCTACCTTATCTCGGGATCTTAAAGAATTAGGAGTCATAAGACAAAATACTGAGTTTGGAAAAAGATATATTATTCCTGAAAATAATTTCAATTTACCCTCTCTAAAAGACCTATTTAAGAGAGTTGTGGTAAATATTGATTTTGCAGAAAATCTTATTTTGGTAAAAACTTTACCTGGTAATGCACAGGCTGTTGCCTTTATGTTAGACAATTTTATGAAAAACTGGGATTATTTTGTGGGTAGTGTAGCAGGAGATGATACCATATTAATTGTTTTAAGAACAAAGGAAAAAATACAAGAAGCATTATCTAAACTGCAAAATTTACAGGAGTAAATGCTTAACAATAAAAAAGACACTATATATCTTTTTGAAGAATTTAAAGATTATTTACCCTATTTATATCTGATTTCTGATTTATTAGGGGCGGATCTTTATTTATATCAACCTATCTGGGATTTATCTGCGGTGGTTTTAATATCAGAGGCTCACCCTAAGGTAGTACCACCTATTTCTTTGAGACAAGAAGTGGGTAAGCTTATATTTTTTGATGATGAGCCAGAGATATTTAAGCTAATAGACTCTGACAAATCAAAAATAAGGAAAACTGATATTATCATAGGAGGATTTCCAGTAGAGGAAGAATTGTATTCTATTAAAAAATCAGGTAAAATAATAGGAATTCTTAAGTTACAAAGAAATCTTTTAATACATAACGAATTTCCTTATAATTCAAGGGTGTTCAAAGAAACATCTCATTGGCTGATAAAATCTTTTATTAAACAGGAACTAAGTTGGAAGGGATATATAGAACCTCTATTAGATAATGAGGGGGTTTTGATACTTGATAAAGATGGTATAGTTCTTTTTTCTAATATGGCTGGAATGAGACTCTTTAGAACTCTTGGAGAAGTGGGAAATATTTTGGGTAAAAAAATTAAAGATCCTTTCTTTTATAAATACGTAGAAGCTTATAAAGAAATGGGTACTATTAAGGCATATGGTGAAGAGCTTTTTGAAGAATATGGTGAAGAGACAAGAAGTTTTTATAAGAGAATACTTCCCGTTTCAAAAGGGGATAACTCTCTGTGGAGAGTGTTTTATCTAATAAAAGAGACAACTGAGCTTCGCCAAAAGGAAAGGGAATTAAATTTTAAATCAGTACTTATTAAGGAAATTCATCATAGAGTGAAAAATAACTTACAAACTATTGCAAGTCTTTTAAGAATACAAATGAGGAGACTTGATTCTGATAGTGCCAAAATAGCGCTACAAGAGAGTATTAACCGAATAAATAGTATTGCATTAGTTCATGAATCTTTATCCAAATTTGAAGAAGATAGGGTTGATATCATAGAGGTGGCTGAAAAATTACTTAATGCATTTAAACAGACTTATCAACATCTTCCTTGTAATTTTAAATTTGAAAAAAACAGAAAAAATATTTTCTTATCGTCTAAGAAAGCCACATCAGTAAGTTTAATTATAAATGAACTATTACAAAATGCAGTAAAGCATGGTACCTCTGAAGATATAAATACAGAAATTGTCCTTTCCATAAATCAGGATGAAAAGTATATAATATTAGAGGTAACAAACACTCTTTTAGATAAAGAAACAAAAAGCTCAGAACTTCTTTCATCTAAAGGAAGTTTAGGTTTTCAATTAGTCCAAATGTTAGTAGATGAAATTAGAGGTAAAATAGATATTGATAAAATAGATGATACGTTAAAAATTAGAGTAATCTTTTCAAGAGGAGACGAATAATATGCCTAAGTACCATATAATTACCTATGGTTGTCAAATGAATAAATCAGATTCAGAGAAGGTAGCAGGTATACTTGAAAAATTAGGTTTTCTTCCTACTGAAAGGGAAGAAGAGGCAGATCTTATACTTTTAAATACTTGTTCTGTAAGGGAAAGAGCTGAAGAGAAGGTATTTGGCAAATTAGGAGAGCTTAAAAAGTTAAAAAAGAGAAATCCAGAGTTAAAAATTGGAGTTTTTGGATGTATGGCTCAAAGGATGAAAGATGAGCTTGCAGAAAAATTTTCTCATGTGGATTTTGTTTTAGGAAGTTACAAATTTGTAAGACTTCCTGAAATATTAGAAGAAATAAAAGATAATAAAAAAGTCGTATTATTTGATGATGAGCCTTATCCAGAGGATGTGGATTGGAAAATTATAAAGAGGGATAGTAAATTTCAAGCCTGGATACCTATTATTTATGGATGCAATAATTTTTGTACATATTGTATTGTGCCTTATCTTAGAGGAAGAGAAAGAAGTAGAAAACTGGAAGATATTGTGGAAGAGGCAAAATATTTAGCGGAACAAGGGGTTGTGGAAATAACTCTTCTTGGACAAAATGTGGATTCTTATGGAAAAGATCTTGGTAATATAGATTTAGCTGATCTTTTGGAAGAGATTCATAAAATCCCTAATATCAAAAGAATAAGATTTCTTACCTCTCACCCACGAGATGTGACTGATAAGCTTATTAAAAAAGTTGCAAAACTTCCTAAGGTATGCCCGCATTGGCATTTACCATTACAAGCTGGATCTGATAGAATTTTGAAAAGAATGGGTAGAGGTTATACTTACCAAGAATATAAGGATTTAATATATAAAATAAGATCTGAAATCAAGGATGCTTCTTTTTCAACTGACATTATTGTAGGATTTCCAGGAGAAACAGAAGAAGATTTTCAAGCTACAAGAAGAGCTTTAGAAGAGCTAAGGTTTGATACTGTAAATTTAGCTATTTATTCTCCAAGGCCTGGAACCCCAGCAGCTAATTTTGAAGATCCAATTCCTTTTGAGACCAAAAAGAAATGGTTTGAAGAATTAGAAAATCTTCAAAGAAAAATAATATATGAAAAAAATTTAAATATGATAGGAAAGGAAGAAGAAGTACTAGCTGAAGAAATTAATCCTAAAAATCCAGAAGAATTAAGCGGTAGGACAAAGAACTTTCGTCTTGTATTTTTTCCAGGTGATAAATCTCTTCTTGGAAAATTATTAGTAGTGAAAATAAAAGAAGCTAGATTATGGTCTCTAAAAGGTGAAGTTGTAAGAGAGGTGATTGATTAATTATTTTATGGAAAATATGACCCCTCTTTATAAACAATATAAGAGTATAAAAGACCAATTTTCAGATGCAATCCTCCTTTTTAGACTTGGAGATTTTTATGAGGCTTTTGAGGATGATGCAAAGATTATATCCCAAGAATTAGATATAGTGCTTACTTCAAAAGAGATTGGAAAGGGAAAAAGAATTCCAATGGCAGGTGTACCTTACCATGCTTTAGATAGCTATCTTTCAAAATTGGTGCAAAAAAAATACAAAGTGGCAATTTGTGAGCAAGTTGAAGATCCTGCTTTAGCTAAAGGACTTGTAAAAAGGGAAGTAGTAAGGGTTATCACTCCTGGGACTCTTGTTGAGGATACCCTTTTAGAAGATAGAAATAATAATTTTCTCTCCTCAATTTATATATTAAATAAAGAATATATAGGGATAGCTACTATTGATGTCTCTACTGGAGAGTTCTTTGGAACTGAGTGGATGGGTAAAGA
>JAPYWU010000008.1 GCA_028276205.1 Dictyoglomaceae bacterium
CTTGCCTTTTAGGCAAGTTGACGAGGTGGAGGTTAATCGAGGTTTTCGGCGGATGCCTCCAGGCAGTAGCTACCTGCCTTAAGGGGACTCACAAAACTGGTGGGTGACCACCAGGACAAAAGGTCCCCGAGTAGCATTAGGGGCATTCTCCTTCTCCAAAAAAAGTTTAAGGAGGAGGAGAAAGATGTGTGGTATATTTGGATATACAGGAAGAAGTAATTCTTTGCCTTATATAATATCAGGTCTCGAAAAATTAGAGTATAGAGGTTATGATTCAGCTGGTATTGCTTATATAAAAAATGGAGAGATAGAAATTAAAAAAGTGGTAGGAAAAGTACAAGATCTTAAAAATATTTTAGATTTTTCTATAGTTTCAAATATTGGTATAGGACATACAAGATGGGCTACTCATGGTGGTATTACTTATGAAAATGCACATCCTCATGTGGATTGTTTAAAAAATATTGCTCTTGTACATAATGGGATAATTGAAAACTACAAAGAAGTAAAAAAGTTTTTAGAGAATAAGGGTCATAAATTTTTAAGTCAAACAGATACTGAAGTTGCTGTTCATCTTTTAGAGTATCTTTTAAATGAGGAAAAACTTAGCTTAGAAGAGGCTATAGAAGAAATTTTCAGAAGACTTGAGGGATCTTTTGCTTTTTTAGTTATGGATAGTAGAAGAAAAAGAGAGCTTTTTGCTATAAGAAAGCAAAGTCCATTAATTATAGGGTATGGAAAAGGGGAGAATTTTATAGCTTCAGATATTCCTGCTCTTGGAATATATACAGATACTTTTTATTTTTTGAAAGATAATGAATTTGCCAAGATTTCACCCGAAAAAGTTGAGATATTCCATGTAACTGATGGTAAGAGTAAATTAATAACAATTAATCCGATAAAAATTCCTCAAGATAATATAAGGGCTGAAAAGGATGGTTACCCTCATTTTATGATTAAAGAGATATTTGAGCAACCTTCTGTTGCAAGAAGAATTATTTCTAATTTAGAAAGGTATGACAATATTTTTGAAATTAAGGAGCTAAAAGAGAGTAATATTGAATGGGATAAAATTCAACAAACTTTTATAATTGCTTGTGGTACATCATATCATGCAGGATATTTTGCAAAATTTTTATGGGAACAAGAACTTCCTTATTCTGTAGATATAGAACTCGCTTCACAGATCTATTATAGGTCGTTAAAGGTTCCTCCGAACACTCTTTTTATTGCTATAAGTCAATCTGGTGAGACAGCAGATGTTATTTCCGCAGTTAGAAATTTGAAAGAGAAAGGTTTTAAAGTTTTGTCTTTAGTAAATAACACCCAGAGTACTATTGCAAGGGAAAGCGATTATGTGATAGGTCTTAAAGCTGGAGTTGAGATTGGGGTTGCAGCTACAAAAACTTTTATTGCTCAATTGATATGGTTAGGTCTATTAAAAGATTATATAAAAACCAAAATTTTAAAAGAAAATATTAATTTAGATAACTGGAATCTTCTACCTACTTATTTAGAAAACTATTTAGATAGTATAAAGAATCTTGTAAAAAATATTTCAGATAAATATTATTTAAAAAGAAATTTTCTATATCTTGCTCGTGGTAAAAATTATCCATTAGCTTTGGAAGGCGCTTTAAAACTTAAAGAGATATCTTATATACATGCTGAAGCGGTTCCTGCAGGAGAAATGAAGCATGGTCCTATTGCACTTTTAGATCCTGATACTCCTGTTTTTGGTTTGGTATATAAAGATGAGACATATTCTAAAATGGTAAATAATTTAGAAGAAGCAAAGGCACGTAAGGCTCCAATTATAGCTATAGGTAATGAAAATGATGAAAAATTATTAAATTTAGTAGATGATTTGATTCCTATACCTAATATTGATCCTTTTTATTACCCATATTTAGCTGCTGTTGTTTTACAGCTTTTTGCCTATTATACCGCTAATAATTTGGGTAGGGAAATAGATCAGCCAAGAAATTTAGCAAAATCAGTTACAGTAGAGTAGATAATATGGAGAACGTTATTATTGATGTTGGTTTAGACATTGTTGAGATAGAGAGAATAAAGAAAGTATGTGAAAAATACAAAAGATTTAAAGAAAGGATATATTCTTTAAGGGAGTTGGAGCAATTAAGTGGGAAAAAAGATTTATACCCCTCTTTGGCTGCGCGTTTTGCAGCCAAAGAGGCCTTTATAAAAGCTATTGGTGGAAAATATTCTGGGTGGAATTGGAAAGATGTAGAGATTCTTTATGGAATAAATGGAAAACCTGAGATTAATCTTAGAAATAAAGCTCTTGAATTTGCACTTCAAAAAGGAGTTAAAGATATAAAGGTAAGTATTTCTCATACCCATAAATATGCGGTTGCTGTAGTTGTAATAACTATAAAAGGGGATAAATAATGAAGGAAAGCCCTTTGGAAAAATTAAGAGAAAAAATAGAAGAGTTGAAAAAGATTTCTGGACGACTTATAGTTCCTGATTTTAATGAAAGTGAGTCGTATATTGAAAAATTTTTAACATTAAGACAAGAAGTAGAGGAATTAGTTATTGAGCTGAAAAAATTAGATGTTCCAATTGATCCCGAACTTTCTCGACTTAGCGAAATAGATGGCGAATTAAAGAAGAATATAAATTCTTTATATAAGATAATTAAAAGAAGTAATAGATTAAAGGATAAATCTAATCTTTATCCTAAAGAATATTGGTGGTGGCATATAGTTGAGATAGTGGAAGAAAAAAGAAAAAGAAAATTAAAAAGAATTATTTTAGGAAGTGTTATTACTATTATTGTCCTTGGGCTAATTATTTTTATAGCTTTAAATTATAAGACACCTGCTGAAGAGGTCTTAGAAACTATTGATCAAAGTTATAAATTTATGATGGCTAAAAAATATGAAGAGGCAGAAAAATTATTGAAAGAAAAGATTAAGAAATATAAAGACAAATATGAGTTATACATAGCATTAGGGATTATTCTGGAAGATGAAGGAAAAATAAAAGAAGCTGAAGAAAGTTTTAAAAAGGGACTTTCTGTAAGTAGAGAGGAAGAAAGGTTTTATTTACAGAGAGCATTAGAGTATAAAAAGTTAGGTAAATTTGATAAAGCCAAAAAAGATATCATGGAAGTACTTAAAAAGAATAAAAATAATTCTAATGCTTTGTATATTTTAGCCACTATTTATGAAGAAGAAAACAATATCATTGATGCTATAAAAACTTATAAAATTATTGAAGATTTGGGTGATAAGGCTGACCCGCAGATTTTGGTTATGGCAAAAGTTAGACTTTCAGTCCTAATTCAGAAAGTAACTCTACCACAAAAGTAGGGTTGTAATTGAAATATGTTTGGTTTTGTGGTATATTCAATATAGAAAGCCCTGCTGTGTGCGTGGTGTATGCTGTGGTCCTGGCTCAACACCTTGTTTCAGGAGGCTGATCTCCTGACTTGGGATTGCGGCTCTTAAAGAGCTACATAACCAAGCAGGGTAGGCCTCAAAATTGTGGAACGGGGCACAAGGACTTCGGCATCACGGCACAGCGGGGCTTTTAATAATTATTTCTAAAAATTTTTCATGAGGGGTTGTAGAAATGAGAATAAGCCAACAAATAAGAGAGAAATTTACACAATATTTTGTTAGAAATGGCCATTTACATTTACCTAGTGCATCCTTAGTTCCTGCAGATGATCCTACATTGCTTTTTACCACTGCTGGGATGGTTCCTTTTAAACCATATTTTTTAGGGCAAGGTATACCACCCAAAAGGCGTATTACCACAATTCAAAAGTGCTTTCGAACTACTGATATAGAAAGGGTTGGCCTTACCCCAAGGCACTTAACTTTTTTAGAAATGCTTGGTAATTTTTCTTTTGGAGATTATTTTAAAAAAGAAGCAATTGGTTTTGCGTATGAATTCTTGACAAAAGAATTAGAGATTCCTTTATCAAGAATTTGGATTTCTGTATATGAGGAAGATGATGAGGCTTTTGAAATTTGGAATAAATTAATGGGAATTCCAAAAGAAAGGATAGTAAGATTAGGAAAAGAAGATAATTTCTGGGGTCCTCCAGGTCCTACTGGTCCCTGTGGTCCATGTTCTGAAATATATTATGATTTTGGTCCAAAAACTAAAGAGGAAGAAAATTGCAAGCCAGGAGATCCATGTGATCGTTTTATGGAGATATGGAATTTAGTGTTTATGGCTTATTATATGGATGAAGAGGGAAAACTTTCTCCTCTTCCTCAAAAAAATATAGATACAGGAATGGGACTTGAGAGAATAGTAACGGTTGTTGAGAATGTTAGCAATGTATTTGAAACAGATCTTTTTCAACCAATTATACAAAGGTTAAAAGACATTATTAATGATTCTGATATGGTTACGGAAAGAATGATTTCAGATCATATTAGAGCTATTACTTTTCTTATGAGTGACGGTGTGGTTCCTACTAATGAGAGCAGAGGCTATGTTTTAAGAAGATTGATAAGAAGAGCATTAAGAAGAGCTTATAAATTAGGAATCAAAGAGCCTTTTCTTTACAAAATTGTGCCTACTGTTGTAGAGGTAATGAAGGATGCTTATCCTGAATTAAAAGAAAAATCTGACTATATTATGAGAGTACTTACTAAAGAAGAAGAGCAATTTATAAGAACCTTAGAACAAGGCCTTAATCTTTTAGAGGATTATTTTAGAAAGTCTACAAGTAAAGTTGTAAACGGTGAATTTGCCTTTAAACTTTATGATACTTATGGTTTTCCTATTGAATTGACACAGGAAATTGCAGAAGAGGTAGGGTTTAAAGTTGATGTTGAAGGATTTAATAAAGAAATGGAGAAACAAAGAGAGAAAGCAAGATTATCCACTCAAGAAAAGCTTGAAAGCACATTTATATCATTATCTGATGATGAGGTATATCAATTAAGAGAGCTTCCTAATACTGAATTTGTAGGATATGATACTCTTTCTTCTGAAAGTAATGTTCTGTTTTTCCTGGGAAATAAACATAATAGAGAAATAAAAGAAGAGGAAGAAGTTTACTTTATATTAGATAAAACTCCATTTTATCCTGAAAGTGGAGGCCAAGTTGCAGATACTGGCAAGGTTTTTAATGCAAATGTGGAGGTAATAGTTTCTGATGTAAAAAAACTGGGAGATAAATTTATTCTTCATAAAGGAAAAGTGGTTAAAGGAATCTTTAAGGAAGGTATGAAGGTTAAGGCAGAAGTAGATAAAGAGAGAAGATATCATACTATGAGACATCATACTGCAACTCATTTATTACATTCTGCTCTTAGAAAGATTTTGGGTAATCATATTATGCAATCTGGTTCATTAGTTTCTCCAGAATTTTTAAGATTTGATTTTACTCACCATTCTCCTATAACAGATGAGGAATTGAGACTTATTGAGAAAGAAATTAATGAAAATATTTTATCAAATTATAAAGTTGAGAAATTTTGGACCACCTTAGATGAAGCAAGAAAAATGGGAGCAATAGCTTTATTTACTGAAAAGTATCAGAAGGATGTAAGGGTTATTAAAATTGATGACGTCAGTATGGAGCTTTGTGGTGGTACTCATGTAGATTATACAGGGGAAATAGGAAGTTTTTACATTTTTAAAGAAGAAGGAATTGGAAGTGGTATAAGAAGGATATTTGCAGTATGTGGAATTAAAGCATGGGAATATCAGAAAGAGAAGGAAAGTATTCTTAAAAGGTCTATGGATTTACTGGGTGCAAATAATATAGAAGAAATACCTATAAGAATTGAAAGATTAATTTCGGAATTAAAAGAAAAGGATAAAAAGATAGAAAGTTTAGAGGAAGAAATAATTAAAAAAGAATCCTCTGATTTGCTAAATAAAATTGAGACGATTAGTGATATAAATATACTTTGTGAAGTTGTAGACATGGATAATGAAGCTATAAAAAGACTGGGAGATTATTTAAAGAGTAAAAAAGAAAATCTTATCATGGTTCTTTTAAAGGAGACTGATGAACGTTTTACAGGTACAGTTATGGTAAGCCCTAAGTTGGTAGAGAGAAATATTCTTGCTAAAGATATAGTAAAAATAATAACAGAAGAGTTTAAAGGAAGAGGTGGAGGAAGAGATACATTAGCACAATTTAATATTCCTATGGCAGATGTTACAAAAATCAAAGAATATTTGAAAAATTATTTTAAAAACAAATGAGTAGATATCTTGGTATAGATTGGGGAGAAAAATATATAGGTTTAGCTATTTCTGATCCATTAGGAGTTATAGCTCAAGGATTGGATGTTATAGAGTTTAAAAATGAAAAATCTTTTTTTGAGTATATAAAAGATATTCTTCAAAAATATGATATTAAAGGAATAGTGATTGGTTATCCAATAAGTTTACGTGGACATGAGAATGAGAAAACAGAAAAAATAAAAGAATTATCTAAGAAAATAGAAGAAAAATTTAAAATTAAAACCTATTTAGTAGATGAAAGATTTACTACTATGGAGGTAGAGAAAGTTTTAATAGAAGCTAATGTTAAGAGAAAGGATAGAAAGATTATTAAAAATAAGCAGTCAGCAATAATTATATTACAAAAGTTTTTATCATCTATACAGCTTGACATCGAAGAACAAGAAAAGGTATAATTTTTCATTGTAAAGGGCGCGTAGCTCAGTGGGAGAGCACTATCTTGACGCGGTAGGGGTCGGTGGTTCAATCCCACCCGCGCCCACCATAAAAGAAAAGGCTAAGAAGAGGAAAGTAATCTATTTCAGATATACAGAGAGGAAGACAGAGAGCTGAAAGTCTTCTATATCTGGAATAGATGAAAACCACCTCGGAGCTTCCCGTTGAAATTCCACTAATGGAAGAGTAAGCGGTGACGGGTGATTCCGTTAAAAATCAAGAGTGGATCTTTTTTAGATCCATTAAGGTGGAACCACGGGAGCTCTCGTCCTTTTATAGGACGAGAGCTTTTTTGTTTATAGAATAAATAAAAAATTTAAAAAGGAGGTCAGAATATTATGAGTTGGAAATTGGTATATAAAAATAAAAGTTGGGAGAAAGAAGGCAGTTTGCAGTCTGCATTAAAGGAAGAAGGATTAGAAGATATAGCGTTAGGGGCAAGAATTAATGGTATTTTATCTGACTTGAAAATAACACCCCCTTCAAGCAGTATAGTGGAAATTGTGGATTGGAATGATGCTGATGGGAAGAGCATTTATTGGCATACCTCTTCTCATATTTTAGCTCAAGCAGTTAAGGAGTTATTTCCAGATGTTAAATTAGGAATTGGACCTGCTATAGAAGATGGATTTTATTACGATTTTTATAAAGAAACTCCTTTTACTCAAGAGGATTTAGAAAAAATAGAAGAAAAAATGAAGGAGATAATAAAAAAGGATATACCCATAGAAAGAATAGAACTAACGAGGGATGAAGCAAGAAAATTATTAGAAGAATTGGGGGAGAATTTTAAGTTGGAGCTTCTTGAGGAAATACCAGAAGGAGAAAAAATATCCTTTTATAGGCAAGGTAATTTTATGGATCTATGTAGGGGTCCACATTTACCCTCTACAGGAAAAGTTAAAGCCATAAAGTTATTAAGTACTTCTGGGGCTTATTGGAAAGGAAATGAGAAAAATCCTATGTTACAGCGAATTTATGGCATATCTTTTCCTTCTGATAAAGAATTAAATGATTATTTAAAAGAAAGAGAGGAAGCATTAAAGAGAGATCATAGGAGATTAGGAAGAGAACTTGGAATATTTAATACTTTTGAAGAAGCTGGTCCTGGCTTAATTTTTTATCCACCAAAGGGAGCCTTGTTAAGACTAATTATTGAGGAATTTGAAAGAAAAGAACATTTAAAAAGAGGTTACTTACCAGTTATTACTCCTCATCTAATGCAAGCTGATTTATGGAAGATATCAGGTCATTGGGATAATTATAGAGAGAATATGTTTTTCTTACAAGTAGATGAGAAAGATTATGCTGTAAAACCTATGAATTGTCCAGGACATGTGCTTATATATAGATCTACTGTAAGAAGTTATAGGGATCTCCCTCTAAGATTTTTTGAAATGGGAACTGTTTATAGATATGAAAGATCTGGAGTATTATATGGACTTGAGAGAGCAAGAGGTTTTACCCAAGATGATGCACATATTTTCTGTACAGAAGAACAACTGGAAGATGAGATTAAAGGAGTTTTAGATTTTGTATTTTTTATGTTGAAAAGTTTTGGCTTAAATGAATATGAAATTACCCTTTCTACAAGACCAGAAAAATATATTGGATCCGATGAAATATGGGATAAAGCAACAACAGCGCTTAAAAATGCTTTGGAGAGTGTAGGGGTCAGCTATCAGGTTGCTGAAGGTGAAGGTGCTTTTTATGGTCCTAAGATTGATTTAAAGTTGAGGGGGATACTTGGGAAAAGATGGCAAGGTCCAACAATTCAAGTGGATTTTAATTTGCCAGAAAGATTTGATTTAACCTATGATGCATCTGATGGAACGAAGAAAAGACCTGTTATGATACATAGAGCAATATTAGGTTCCTATGAAAGATTTATAGGAATTCTTATAGAACAATATGGTGGAAGATTTCCTTTGTGGCTTGCGCCTGTTCAAATTGCTATTCTTCCTATATCAGAAAAACATGAAGATTATGCCTTAGAGATTGCTAAAATTTTAAAAGAAAAGGAGTTCAGAGTAGAGGTTGATTTAGATCAAGCTAAACTTAATTATAAGCTTAGAAAGGCTATTAATAATAAAATACCATATATCTTTATAGTAGGAGATAAAGAAAAGGCAGAGAGAAAAGTAAGTGTGAGAACCCACAATCAAGATTTAGGAGTTTTTGAGCTTGATGTTATTATTAACAAGCTTTTAGAAGAGATAAATACAAAAAATGCCTTATAGGAGGTTAAATAAATGCCATTTAAGATTCTTTTTACCTTCTGGTTTTTTTTGCTGGGAAGTGCTATTGGTAGTTTTTTAAATGTTTTGATATATAGACTTCCTCGAAAAGAATCTATTTTATTTCCACCTTCTCATTGTCCTTCTTGTAATCATAAATTGGCTCCGAAGGATCTTTTTCCTATTTTCAGTTATATATTTCTTAAAGGGAGATGTAGATACTGTGGAGCAAAAATTTCTATAAGATATCCTTTAGTTGAGATCCTTACTGCCATATTTTTTGCTCTATCTTTTTGGCTATATGGATGGTCTTTTTACTGCTTAAAAATGTTAATATTTTTCTCACTTCTTTTGCCAATCTTTTTTATAGATCTTGAACATATGTTGATTCCTGATGTTTTATCCTTTACTGGTTTAGGATTAGGTCTTTTTCTCTCTTTATTAGAAGGTAAAATTTATCAAAGTATTTTAGGAAGCATCGTTTTTGGAGGAGTACTACTTTTAATATATTTGGGTGCTCTTTTTATATTAAAAGAGGAAGGTATGGGACAGGGGGATATAAAGTTGGGATTTTTATTAGGAAGTTTTCTTGGATTAAAACTATCCTTATTAGCTTTATTTTTGAGTTACATTTTAGGAGGTATTATATCAATTTTTATTTTACTTTTTAAAGATAAAAACTTAAAAACTGCTATACCTTTTGGACCTTTTCTAATCTTAGGATCATTTATATCTTTATTTTGGGGAGAGTCTATAATAAGTTTTTATCTTTCTTTATTTATTAAATGATAAATTTAAATGGATATACGCTAATAGAACTTTTAATAACTATTCTTATAATAGGAATTTTATCCTATATGTCTTACTATATAACTGTTGCCAGTTTAGATAATGCCCATTTGAATAATTGTGCTATAGAAATATTAAAAGAACTTGTAGAACTTAGAGATAGTGCATATTCTTGTGATGAAGGTACTCCAAATATATTATTTTTCTTTCCTTCCATAGACAAGATTGTTTTAAAATGTTATGATAAAAAAAGCAATTTTTATAAAATTACAAAAACAATTGATCTAAGGGATAAGAATATAGATCTTATTTCTTCAGTTTTTGGAGTAAATGAATATGTTTATTTTAATAGGCTGGGGATCCCTTCTTCAGGAGGAACTATTGTAATAAGGTATAAAAATATGAGAAAATATATAGTAGTGACTCCTGCTACGGGGAGGATATATATAAGTGATAAAAAGCCAGAAGAGTGGTAAATATAGTGGTTTTAGTGTATTAGAAGCATTAGTTGCTGGGGTGGTACTTTTAATAGTCCTTGTAGGAATACTACAAATGTATTTTATAACTTTTTATAATGCTCCAAAAGTAGAAAACCTTGTTAGAGCTAACTATATTCTTTCAAAAGAAGCAGAATTAATTTTTGCAAAAAGTTATACTACTTTAAATAGTTATGTAACATCTTATTATCCTAAGATTGTAAAGGATAAAAACATGGTATATACTATTACATGTACAGTTGATGATACTCTTACATGGGGGAAATTTATAAGATTAGAAGCTTCCTGGAATGAAGGTAAAGAAACAAAAAAATTTAGAATAGAATTTTTTAGAGCTAAGTTATGAAAAAGGGTTTTACTTTAATAGAACTTTTAATAGGTGTTTCTATATCTCTCATTATAGTTGCCCTTGTAGTAAGCTTTTTGACTACAGGCTCCTTAGGTTATCAGTTTATTAATAAAAAGGTACAATATCAAAGAAATGCAAGATTGGTAGCAGAGAGGCTTATTAGGGAAGTTAAAAAGGCGTCTATTATTGATAGTACTTCAGATGGTAGTAATTTAATATTTAGTTATACTTATTATGACTTTAGTACTAATCCTATTTCATCCACATTATCTACTATTAGATATTATGTAGATAATAATGGTATTCTTAGAAGACAAGTAAAACAGGGAAGTTTGTGGGTGGGCAATAATCCCTTAACAGAAAGTGACTTTAAGGTTATACCTCCTATATTTTTTTATTACAATGAATCTGGAAATATCGTCTCTCCACAGAATGCTCAGATTATTCAAGTGGAACTTAAATTTGACGGAAATAAGGATAATATTGTAGATTATACCTTGACTTTTTCCATATTTCTTCCTATAAAAAGTACCTATTACTTAAGATAGGGGGAAGAAAAATGTTTTTTAATAATAAAGAAAAGGGTCAATTAGTAGTATTAATGAGTATTGTTATCTTTATATTAATATTAGGGTTGATTATTGTTCAACTTATACCCTCAGAGAATATTATTACAAGAAGGACCCTTGAAAGTAATCAAGCCTTTTATTTAGCTCAATCAGGGCTTCAACAAGCTTTTTATATAATAAATTCTAATCCAGATTTAGCATTTTTGACCCTTACTTTAAGAAGAATAAACGATGGTAATCTGTTATCCTATACGATGACTTATACTAATGGAAATGTATTTAAGTTTAGCTATAATATAAGCTCCATATCTAATGGTGAATATACTATTACTGTTTCCTATACCCTTTCAAAATTAAATTCAGGGGGAATTTTGATAGATTATCCCATATATAAGATAAGAAGTGAAGGCTATATACCATCTATAAATAGTTATAGGGTTGTAAGAAAGATAGAAGTCTATGGAAATAATACTGAGATAACCCTTGATCCATTTAAATTTGCAGTTTTTGCTGGAACTTCAGTTAATTTCTCTGGAAAATCTGCAGTTATTGAAGGGGAAAGATTGCCTGATGGGACTTTTGATACTGCCATATATTCTAATGGTCCTGTAGATTTAAATAAACCACCTCTTATAAATGGAACCTACTCACCTATATTAGGAAAAGATGTTATTGCAAATGATAATACCCTTTCTATGCCAACCTTAAATGAAGATTATCTTAAGAGTGTAGCAATTTCCCAAGGCCTTTATAGGTCTGGAGGTACAGTAGATTTAAGTAATTTGGTTAATTATGCAAAAAGTAATCCTAATTGGTATAATTCTGCAACTAAGACTTGGTTAACATGGTCTTTAGTTATATATATAGATGGTGACGCTAAGATGGCAGGAAATGTAGAGTTTCAGGGAACAGTTATTGTGAAGGGAGATATTAAAATTACAGGAACGGGAAATAAAATAAAGGGAATATTATATGCAGCAAAGGTGGATTCTGTTACGAATGACCTTTCTATATTTGGTGATCCTATTATTGAAGGCACAAGTATTGGTGAGGCTGTAAGTATTGGTGGAAATAGTACTATAAGGCATAATAAACAATATATTGAAAATATTATGCAAACCCATGGTATAACAAATGTGGTAAAGGCTACTAAGACAAAATTAAAAATTCTTTCATGGAATGAATTTTAAGAGGGTTGTCTTTTTATGTGTTTTATATTAAAATAAAATCCAATCCAGGGAGAGGTTGAAAGGAAGGGAAAGATGGGGATTTTTAATTTATTTTCTGCAGAAGAGCCTATTTTAGGTATTGAATTTGGAAATCCTATAAGATTAGTGTATGGGGGAAGGAGAAAAGATAAGAAGATTGTAATTAGAAATGCAATTTCTGATGTTTTTTCATCTGATATTTTTCAAGGGGGGCAACCCTTAGATATTTCCAAAATAATAGAAACTCTTAAAAAGGATTTAAAAGTGTTGAAAGTAAAAAACCCAAAAACTTATGTAGCAATTCCATCTTTAAATGCAGTAGTAAGATTCTTTAATTTTCCTTATATGACAGAAGAAGAACTTAGAGAAGCTATAAAATGGGAGCTTGATAGATATATTCCATTTTCTGAAGAAGATATAGTATATGATTTAGAGATTATTGATGTTGTAGAGAGGGAAGGAAGTAAAGAATGTAAAGTAATGCTGGTTGCAGTACCAAAAGAAATCATAAATCCATATTTGGAAATAGCAAAATCCTTGGGACTGAATTTAGAGGTAGTAGATATAAGTATTTTTTCAGCTGTAAGATCAGTGGTATTCAATAGAAAAGAGCTTCCTAAAGGGAATACTTTGTATTTATATACTCATGATAATATCGCAGAATTTGTTGTATTAAAAGATAGTCAACCTGTATTTTTTAGAAGTACTATCATGGAAGAATGGAATCCACAGGAAGAAGGAGTAGATGAGCTTACAAAGTCTTTTATCTTGGAAGACTTTGTAAGAAAAATTCAAGAATCTATTAATTTTTTCTTTCTACAGTTTCCAGAAGAGCATATAGATCAAGCTATAGTTATGGGTAGTAATGCTAAGAATAAGGATTTTGTGGATCTTTTAGAAGCTCTTTTAAATGTTCCATCTGAGGTAGCCCCATTGTCTCTTAGTTCTGATATAATAATAAATGCAAAAAAGCAAGATAAATCATTCTTAGAAGATCTTTCTTCTTGGGTAGTACCTATAGGACTATTTTTCTGGGGAAGGGTGTAAGGAATATGTTTAAGATTAACCTTTTACCAAAGGAAGCTAAGAAAAAAGAGGCAATAAGGATTCCTTTTTTGGGTATTCTTATTACAGTGGTTGGTATATTACTTTTATTTGGAGAGATTATTCTTTATTTTAATCTTTCATCGGAAGTTAATAACTTAAGAAAAGAAAATACTTCTCTTGAAGCCCAAATAAATGATCTTAAAGAAAGAATAAAAGAATTACAAAAATTGCAGGATATAAAAAAACAATATGAAGAAAAGATAAATTTATTAAATGAGATTTCTTCTAAAGAGATATCTTGGGTTGATTTTTTTGAGACTATAAATGGAATTACTCCTAAAAATCTTTGGATTAAAAGTTTTAGTTTAGATTCTTCGGACAATGTAAATATTGAAGGATTTGCTGTAAGCTATAAAGATATAGCAATTTTTTTAGATCAGTTAGAAAAAACCAATCTGTTGGATAAAATTACCTTGGGGTTTGCTCAAAAGGTTGGACAACCTCCAGTTATTGCTATTAATTTTAGGATAGCAGCTCAGTATAAGAGGGGTGAATGATGAAACCAAAGATAAATATATGGATAATCGTAGGTATTTTTTTATTTATTATTGTTGTTGGATTTTACTTTCTTGTGTATAAGTCTTTAGATAATGAGAAGAACACATTGATGGAAAGTATTGAAAATAATCGTCAGATGCTTCTTAAATATCAATTGAGTTACAAAAAGAACTTAGAAGAGTGGGAGAAATTTAAAGAATCTTTGCAGAGATTTGCTGAATTAGAGCAAAAATTACCTACAAAGGAAGATCTCCCTCATCTTTTAGCTTTTGTAGAGTCTATATGTAAAGAATCAAAGCTTTCTATAAATAGTTTTAAGCCAATTCAGGTACAAGAACAACCTCAACCTACCACAAAAGAAGAGAAAAAAGAGGCTCCAAAACCTCTTTATGAGGAAAGAGATTATAGCGTGGACTTACAAGGTAGTTATGGTGGATTTCTCTTATTTTTAGCTAAGCTTAAGACAGCACCTCGTATTATTCTCTTGAAGGATTTAAAGATTGACCCTGTAGATACAACTGCTAAGGAGCTAAAATTTTCCTTTATTCTGTCTACATTTATAATTAAATAGGTGAGGAAATATGGATATTAAAAGTATTTTTAATGATCCAAAACAAAGATTAATAGTACTTATAAGTATTCTTGTTATTGTAGGGGCAATCGGGGGATATTATATTGTAACTAATTATGTGTTAACTCCCCAAGAGGAGCCTGTTGTAACAACTCCTAAGGCAAAAACTATAACAGAGACTTATACTTTTACCGAAATCCTAAAAACTTTTACTGAACAAGTAGGGGTAGTATTTACTTATTCAAATGTTGCTTTGGGAAGAAGTAATCCCTTTTTACCGGTAATTGATTTAAATCCAAAACCACAACCTAAGATATCCTCTTTACCTCAAGCAACTGCGAGAATTTCTGTAGTTCCACAATCTTCTTCTGTTACTAAATCTTGGTATGGTAGTTTTAAGCTTACAGGGATAATAAGAAGTAGGGACAAAAGTTATGCGATTATAGAAGAAGGTGATAGGGGTTATATCTTAAGAGAAGGAGAATTATTTAGGGGGGATATATATCTGGAAAAGATTTTAGAAAATTCGGTAATTTTAAGGAAAGGTAAAGAAACAACCACTATTAAACTGGGAGGTGAATAGTTTGTTTTACAAAAGAAAATTAATTTCTTTGATTCTGCTTATAAGCCTTTTGTTAATTGGGGGGATATTTGCTCAAAGTGCTTTAAAAAGTTTAGTGGGAATTCAAGTAGAGGATGGTAGTAGTGGTTCTATAAACATAAATATTTATTTTTCAACAACTTCTGTTCCAAAATATGATATTAAACAATCCACTTCAAAAATCATGGTGACTTTTTATGATACTCAGATAAAAACAGTATCAAAAAATGTTGAAATAAATAAGGGATTTTTGACTAATTTAGAACTCTCTCAAAACAAAAATAATACTTTACTTGTAATAAATTTTGTGGGATCTTTACCTAAGTATTCAGTTACTTCTGCTTCTGGAATTATAAAAATTGCATTGAGTCCTTCTAGCGTATCGTCCCAAGAAGGAACTTCATATATTAAAGAGGCCTCTTCAATAGAAAATACTCTTTTGAATGTAAAGATTGATAAAAATTACAAACCTAATCTTATAGTATTAGAGTTTTCTTTGGAAGCACCAGATTTTAAAAGCTCACTCCTTAAAAATCCTTTAAGATATGTAATTGATTTAAATAATACAGTAAATAAATTTGGTTCTAAGGTTATATCTGTAAATTCTAGTCCGATTATTTCGGTTAGGACCTCTCAATTTAGTACTAAACCGTTTATTACAAGAGTAGTTGTTGACTTGAAGACTTCTTTTCCTGCCATATCTGCAAAATCATCTGATAATAAAATATATATAGGGACATCAGAGGTTTTAGCTAAGGTTGTTCCAACAACCACAAAGGCTATAAGTAAAAAGACAATCGAAGTGCCAGAAAAGGAAGAGACTCCAAAGATAACAGAGATAAAGACTAAAGAAGTACAGGAAGAACAAAAAGAAGAAACAAAATTGGAACAACCTAAGCCTGTAGAAGTAAAAGATAAATTCCAGCAGAAGATTTCTGTATCTTTTGATAGGGCTGAGATAAGAGATGTTTTAAAAGCAATGGGGCAGTTGGCTGGACTTAATATTATAACGGATATCGGTGTCCAAGGAAGAATAAGTGTTTATTTAAAAGACATTCCATTTAGAGATGCTTTTTATGCTCTACTTGCATCATCTGATCTTGGGTATGTTCAACAAGGTGAAGTAATTATTGTGGCAAATCTTGATAAGCTTCAAAAAATTGAAAGTAGAGATTTAGTTACAAAGGTATATCAACTCAGGTATTTTGAAAGTCAAAAGGCAAAAGAAATTCTATCTAAGACATCTAAAACTGCAATTTTTGATTCTGATGATACAAGAAATTGGTTGATAGTTTCAGCTCCGCCAACAGAACTTCCAAAGATAGAGAATGCTATCAAAATTTTAGATATTCCATCTGAAAAAGTTGCAGAGACAAAGGGAGTAGGAAAGGTTCAGGTTGAAAAGTACGAAGATACATATCTTGTTTCTCTTAATGCAAAGGGCGAAGATATTAAAGATATTCTTCAGGAAATAGCCCAAAAAACGGGTAGGAATATAATATTTTCAAAAGATATTTCTGGAGGTTTATATCTTACCTTAAACAAAGTTTCCTTAGATAGAGCTATAGATCTTATTATTAGAAGTTTAGGATATACATATGAGATAAGGGAAGGCGGATTTATAATAGTAAGTGTACCTAAGGGTGAAACCCCTTCAGCTCCTATTTTAGAGATAAAAGAACTTGTTAAGATAGATAAAATTGGTGATATATATTATGTTACAGCAGATCTTAGAAAATCTGATATAAGAGATATACTTCAAGAGATAGCAAAGAAAACAGAATTTAATTTTGTAATAGATCCAAAGGTTTCAGGTAGTGTAGATCTATTTGTAAATAGAGTACCATTAGACGAAGTTCTTACTATTTTGCAAAGGCTTGCCAATTTTGATATGGAAAAGGTAGGAAAGACCTATTATGTTAAACCAAAAGAAGTACAAACAGCTCCTACAGTAGTTCAGCCCATAATAACTAAATTATATGTTCTTAAATATATAGATCTGCAGGATATTTTGAGGGTAGGAGGGGCATTAGTAAAGAATATAAGTTTAAGTTATGATAGCAAGACGAGGTTATTAATAGCCCAAGGGAAGGAAGAAGACTTAAAGGTGCTTGATGATCTAATAAGTAGGATAGATGTAGAGAGGAAAGGAGAAGAGGTAGTAGTAGCGAAGGAGTTATTGAATGTAGAGAAGGATAAAGATGGGAAGATATATGTAAGTTGTGATTTGAAGAAGGCAGATATAAGGGAAGTATTAAGGGAGCTTGGTAAGAAAGCAGACATTAACTTTGTTATAGATCCAAAGGTAACAGGAGAAGTAGATCTCTACCTAAACAAGGTAGAATTATCGGAGGTATTGAACATACTCCAGAAGGCAGCGAAGATAAGCATAACGAGAGATGATAAAGTGACTTATGTGAAGATGCAAGAGGAGAAGGTAGCGGTGCCAGTAGAGACAGCGAAGACAAAGATATATGTATTGAAATATATAGATCTATCAGACATAGAGAGGGTAGGAGGGGCATTAGTAAAGAATATAAGTTTAAGTTATGATAGCAAGACGAGGTTATTGATAGCCCAAGGGAAGGAAGAAGACTTGAAGGTGCTTGATGATCTAATAAGTAGGATAGATGTAGAGAGGAAAGGAGAAGAGGTAGTAGTAGCGAAGGAGTTATTGAATGTAGAGAAGGATAAAGATGGGAAGATATATGTAAGCTGTGATTTGAAGAAGGCAGATATAAGGGAAGTATTGAGGGAGCTTGGTAAGAAAGCAGACATTAACTTTGTGATAGATCCAAAGGTAACAGGAGAAGTAGATCTCTACCTAAACAGGGTAGAATTATCGGAGGTATTGAACATACTCCAGAAAGCAGCGAAGATAAGCATAACGAGAGATGATAAAGTGACTTATGTGA
>JAPYWU010000148.1 GCA_028276205.1 Dictyoglomaceae bacterium
TTTAATAAACCATATAATCTATCCTGTTAAAAATTTAGGATTTGGGAATAGAGTAGGTATATGGTTTCAAGGATGTACCATACATTGTAAGGGATGTATGGCTAAATATACTTGGGATTTTGATGATAAGTATAAAATGACCTATGAAGAGGTTTATAAAGAACTAAAAAAATATAGTAAACATAAACCATATGGGGTGACTATATCAGGAGGTGAACCTTTTGATCAACCCGAAGGGTTACTAAAAATTCTTGATATCTGCCATGAACTGAATTTCGATGAAATACTGGTTTACTCAGGCTATAATTTTGATTACCTCACAAATAAATATCCTAAAATTCTAAGTATGATAGACATTCTCATAAGTGAACCTTTTATTGAAGAGCTTCCAACTAAAAAGATATGGAGGGGTTCAGATAATCAGAAGCTTCATATACTTTCCCATAGATGTAAGGAAAGATATAAAGGAATAGACTTAGATTCTCTATGTTATGAAGGAGAACCTTCTATTCAGGTAGAAATTTTTGATGATTCTGTTTTAATAATAGGTATTCCAAGAAGAGGAGATTTAGAGAAGCTTAAAGAATATCTCAAATATAGAGGAGTATACATATGGGAGAAGTAAAAGTCTGTCCTACATGTGGATGTATAAATTCAGCTTTATCCATTTTCTGCGAAAATTGTGGAGTGGATATTTCTTCTGAAAAAGTACAAGATGATACAAACATAGAAATCAGAGATATTAAGAAATGTCCAAATTGTGGATTTTCTAATGATAAAGATGCGGTAGTTTGTGACAAATGTGGCAATCCTTTAGATAATGTAAAATCAAAGCGATTTATTGTTGTTCATAAGAAAGAGGAAAAAATTAATGATAAAAAAGAAAATATTAGTAATACTCTACAAATTACTCTTAGAGAAGGAGAAGAATTAGTACTTATAACAGAAAGTGGAGATACAATAAAAATTCCACCTAATTGTAGAGTAACCTTAGGAAGAGAAGGAGACATCAGACCAGAAATATTTATGCCATATCTTACAGTATCTAGAAAACATTTAATAGTAGAATATAAAGATGGTAATTGGTATATAACTGATATATCAAAGACGAATTTTACATATTTAAATGGAAATCCGATAGAAAAGAATAAAGCATATCCTATTAAAAAAGGTGATATTATCAGCCTTTCTACAAAATTCAAATTAAAGGTGGTGTAGAATATTTTATGAAAATTGAAGTTTCATATATTACTCATAGAGGAAAAGTAAGAGATAATAACGAAGACTCAATACTTATATTAAATAAGGTAATTCAAGTGGAAGAGATGCAAATGCCTGTTGTCAAGGAAATAAATGATAACTGTGCTATTTTTGCTGTAGCTGATGGAATGGGAGGATATAAAGCAGGAGAAATTGCAAGTCGCATGGTATTAGAGACTTTAGCTAATAATTGGAGATTTTTAAAATCTACTGATGAAATAGAAAAATTTTTTCAAGAAGTAAACGATAAACTTATTAAATACGGAGAGGAACACCCTGAAATAAATGGTTTAGGAAGTACCATTGCTGGAATCTTAATATTGGAAGACAGAGGAATAGTTTTTAATATTGGAGATAGCAGAGTTTACAGAGTTAATGCAGGATATCTTGAACAACTTTCAAAAGATCAATCCTTAGTTCAAGAACTTATTGAATTAGGTATTATCACAGAAGAAGAGGCGAGATTTCATCCTCAACGCCATATAATCTTAGAGTCTATCGGGGGGAAAAATAATAAAAAAAATATATCGGTAATTCTAAAAGAGATTAAGTTAAGAGAAGATGACATGTTTCTTATATGTTCTGATGGATTATATGATGATTTAAATATTGATGAAATGGAAAATTGTTTAAAAGATGATATTAGAGAATCCATAGAAAATTTATTTAAATCTGTAATAGACAGAGGAGCTAATGATAATATAAGTATAATCTTGATAAAAATAGAAAAGGAGAATAATAAATAGTATGAATTTTTCTAATATTTGCTTTAGTTTTACTTTTTCTCTCGTGAGGAGAAGTTATTATGAGTAGTGTAAGTTATGCAATTACAAGAGTGAATACATTAGTAAGAATAAAAAGTATTTTGGATAAGCTTAATAAGGAGCGTTTATATATAAAAAAATGCTTAAACTCTCCAGAAATAGATAAAATAGATATAATATTTGATAAATTTTATAGATGGCTTCCAAAAATGAAGGATATTAAAGAAATGTCATATTCTTCTTTGAGAGATTTAGAACATGAATTAAATAATTATTTACCCATCCTTTACTCTGAGTTATATAAAACCCTCATTGAAACTTATAAAAATGTATTTAAAAATTTAGAGGTTGAAATTAATAATAGTGAAATAGAATCTGATGACTATAGAAAGCTCATGATAGATCTTTATAATTTAAAGGACAAAGTTCAAATTCTATTAAGTAGAAGGGATATTATTAATGGTATAAATGAGATAAACTCAGAACTTGATAATATCAGAAATAGTCTTAAATTTGCTGTAAATAGAAGGAAAAAACTTTATCAAGATATTCAAAATTTAATTAGAGAAAATGAAAATATTTTAAATAATATTAAAGAGAAGGCTAAATATGAAACTAAGTCTGAAATCATTAAAAAAGCAAAAGATAACCTTTTAAAACAGGCTGAGGAAACCTTAGGACTAAAGTTTGAATCAAAGGATTTAATTGATATCTTAAAATTTGAAGAAAAAAAGTATAACATACTTAAAGATATTAATAAAAAAATAGATGATTTAGTGGAAAGAGGATCAATATATGACCATTTGAAAATTCAAGATAAAATAATTTCTATAGATGAAGTAATTAAGGATATGAAATTAAAAAGTGTTAATGATCAGATAAAACAAGATAGGGAATTATTATACAATGAAATATATAAACTTAAAGATAAAATATTTACTTTAAGGATACCAGAGTATATTACAAGAACAGAAAAACTTTTGGAAAAATTAGAAAATCAACCTATAAATATTTTGAGTATGATAAAACACCAATTAGAAATCTTTTTAGTACAAGCAGAAAAGAGAAAGGAAGAAATTATGGCACTTAAAGAGAGACTTTTCCCTTACAAAATATATTTATCTCAATCAATAATGCCTGAAGCTAAAAATTTAGAGGAAGAAATAGATGAATTAGTAAAAAAAGATATATTCTCTCAAGAAGAAGTTGAGGAAATAGAAGATAGAGTTAAAAAATTAAAGGAACAGGAAGAAAAAATTAGGAAGGCTATAGAAGAAGCTACTGATCTTAAATTAATAGCAAAAACCTTTGAAGATGTTTTTAAAGAATTAGGTTATGAACCACTTTCCAATATAAACGTAAATGCAGAACCTGTATATATAGACACACGATGGCCAGAATACAAAGTAAAATTTTTATTTAATAAAAGAGGGCAAATTTTGGTTAAATTTGTAAGGATAGTTGGGAGTGAAGATGAAAAGGAAAATATAACGGAAAGACAAAAAGCTAAGGATATAGAAATAGCCAAGGAATGGTGCAAAGATTATAAAAAATGGTTAGAAAGATTAAGAGAATTAAATATATACATAGAAGAAGGGTATAGAAAAGAGCCCGAAGAAGCAGGAGTAGAAATAGAAGTAAATGAAAATCTTATATCTCACAGCAGAAGAAAGGAAAAACTTCGTCAAGAAAATCCTAAAAAGATGTTTAGAGAAGAAAAATAATAATTATACCTATATTTTAAAACTTATTTTTTTGATGAAAATATCCCAAAAAATATATAATACAAACCTATTAAAATATAGAAGAGAGCTAATATATTACTTAATATCAAAAACCCTTCTTTCCAATTCTGTGTATTTAGAGAACTAACAAGACAAACTATTGAAAATATAGGAGCAACTATTTTAAACAATAAGTGATAGATAAAAAAGCTTCCTATATTTAGTCCTATTTTTTTCAAAAAAACCAATATCAATATAGTTATTAACAAATATATAAGATTTATATATCCATTAAAAAATAATTTAAACAAATTAGCGGTTATTGTCTCTATACCATCACCTAATACTCCTATTAATATCGGGATTATGTCCATCAATCCATGTTTCAACATTA
>JAPYWU010000149.1 GCA_028276205.1 Dictyoglomaceae bacterium
TAGTAACAAAGTGCAAAAATGGAATTGTAATAAATTATCCTGATGTATATATGAGAAGAAGAGATCCAGATAGCCTAATAGTTGGCGACGAGGGCGATACAGATAAACCTACCTTCAAAGAAAAGTTTGGGGAAGATTTTGATATATTAAGAGAAAAAACTTTTGAATGGCTAAAATCACAAGAACTTATAGTCATGCCATTTATGTCTGGAGGACAAGAATTAGGATACCCTTCCCTATTAATTTGCCCTTCTAATGCCGCTTTTTTTGCTGGAGCACTTGCTGATATTCAAGGTTTTATACCTAAAAGCCAACTCAGAACGAATTTTGAGCCTATAGCCATAGTATATGTAGCTCCTCCTTTTAGACATACTCATTTTGGAGGAAAACAGGTTGTAGTACACAATAGAATAAATGGTCATCATGAAGTTTTCTCATATAATTTATACCCTGGACCCAGTGCAAAAAAGGGAATCTATGGAGTACTTCTTAATATAGGCGAAATGGAAGGTTGGGTTACTGCTCATGCCTCAACAGTAAAAATAATCACACCTTATGATAATGTATTAACTATAATGCATGAAGGAGCAAGCGGTGGTGGAAAGAGTGAACTACTACAACAGATGCACAGAGAAAAAGACAATCGAGTATTATTAGGTATAAACATCATTACAGGAGAAAAATTTTATATAGAAATCCAAGAATCTTGTGAAATTCATCCTGTAACTGATGATATGGCAATGTGCCATCCTAAATTACAAAATGGACGAGGCAAAATGGTAGTAAAGGATGCAGAACAAGGTTGGTTTGTAAGATTGGATAATATTAAAAGCTATGGTACTGAGCCTCAGCTTGAAAGGCTTACTATACATCCACCAGAGCCTTTAATCTTCTTAAATATTGAGGGACACCCTGATGCTACTGCTTTAATATGGGAACATACTATGGACGAGCCTGGTAAACCATGTCCAAATCCAAGGGTTATAATCCCAAGAAGATTTATACCCAATATTGTAGATGAACCTGTAGAAATAGATGTAAGGAGTTTTGGTTTCAGAACTCCACCATGTACAAAAGAAAAACCAACTTATGGTATTGTAGGGCTTTTCCATGTACTTCCCCCTGCCCTAGCTTGGCTCTGGAGACTTGTAAGCCCAAGAGGATATGATAATCCAAGTGTAACAGATGGGGATTTAATGAGTAGTGAAGGAGTAGGATCTTACTGGCCTTTTGCTACAGGAAAAATGGTAAGACAAGCCAATCTCCTTCTGCAACAAATATTAGATTATCCTAATACTCAATATATACTTGTGCCTAATCAATATATTGGTGTTTACAGGGTAGGATTTATGCCAGAATGGATAGTAAGAGAGTACTTAGCTAAAAGAGGAAGTGCTAGGCTTAGACCAGAGCAATTAAGACCTGCACGATGTCCTTTGTTGGGATATGCCTTAGAAATGGTAAAAGTAGAAGGTCACTATATACCAAAAGCATTTCTTCAAGTAGACCAACAACCAGAAGTAGGACCAGAAGCCTATGATGCAGGAGCAGAAATACTTAAAAATTTCTTTAAAAAAGAGCTTAAAAAATTTATGACCTTAGACCTTGATCCTTTAGGGAAAAGAATTATTGAATGTTGTTTAGACGATGGTAGCTTAGAGGATTATATAAAACTAATTCCTCCTCGAAGATAAAAAAATTTTTTCTCTTTTAAAAATTATATATAAGTGGTATAACTATTAATAGGAAAAAGATTTTATATTCGAGGAGGAATATAAAAATGAAGGAAGTAAAAGTACCAATAGGCGTGTCTGCACGCCATGTCCACCTCTCTCAGGATGATCTGGAGAGGTTATTTGGGAAAGGTTATGAGTTACATCCTTATAAGCCTTTATCCCAGCCAGGACAATATGCTGCAGAAGAAGAGGTAGAAGTAATTGGTCCTAAAAGATCTCTAAAGTTAAGAGTATTAGGACCAACAAGAAAGAATACTCAAGTAGAATTGGCAATAACTGATGCTATTTATTTGGGAATTCAACCAATTCCCCCTATAAGAGACTCCGGGGATGTAGAAGGAACACCTGGAATAAAGATTAGAGGTCCATTAGGAGAAATTGAAATTCCTAAAGGAGTAATTGTAGCATGGAGACATATACATACTCCAAAAGATATGGCAGAAGAATTAGGTCTTGCTGATAAGCAGATTGTAGAAGTAAAAGTAGAAGGAGTAAGGGCGGTTATATTTGAAAATGTCTTAATAAGAGTAAGCGATAAATTTGCCTGGGAATTTCATATTGATACGGACGAGGCAAATGCAGCATTTGTTAAAAACGGAGATATAGCTACAGTCGTCTTTGAGCCAGTAAAGCTTTTGCAAAAAACATAGTTTAAAAATCAAAATAAATATTTTTTAGAAAAGAGAGGAAGAAAATTAATTTCTTCCTCTCTTTTTATTTACACAATTTTAGATATAATTAATAGGTAAAACGAATATCAAGGAGGTGATTTTTTGTCCAATTTGATTATTGTCCTTCTTTTAGGAATAATTATAGCCTTAATTTTTTCCTTTCAAAATCAAACTGATGTTGTAATCTATTTCATAAATTGGTCTTTTACAACTAAAATTTCAACAGTGCTTTTTATCACTTTTGCAATTGGGGTTCTTTTAGCTTTTATTAGTGTATTACCAGTTTTGTTTAAATATAAACGAGAAATATCAAAATTATATAGAAAAATAAAAGATTATGAAAAACAATTTAAGGTAAGTCAAGAGCAAGAGAAATCTCCAGGAAATTAAGAGGTGAAAAATGATTGAGGAAAAGATAAAAAAATTAAAAAAAGAAAGGAATGCTATTATATTAGCTCATAATTATCAACTTCCTGAAGTACAAGATATAGCTGATTTTGTGGGAGATTCATTAGAACTTGCAAGAATAGCTAAGGAAGCAAAAGAAAAAGTAATAATTTTTTGTGGAGTACATTTTATGGCAGAAACCGCTTCTATTCTTGCTCCAGATAAGATAGTAATTCTACCTGACATACATGCGGGATGCCCTTTAGCAAACTCTATAACTCCAGAAGATATTTTAAACTTAAAGAAAAGATATAGTAATTATGCAGTTGTTAGTTATATAAATACAACAGCAGAGGTAAAAGCAGTAAGTGACTATATTTGTACCTCTGCCAATGCGGTCTCTGTAGTAGAGAAAATCTCAGAAGATAAAATCATCTTTGTACCAGACCGAAATTTAGGCTATTATGTAAGTAAACATACAAAAAAAGAAATGATAATTTGGGATGGATTTTGCCCTACCCATCAAAGAATTCTACCTCAAAATATATTGGAACTTAAAGATAAATATAAAGATGCCAAAATAGTAGTACATCCAGAATGCAGAAAAGAAGTATTAGACTTAGCTGATAAAGTTGCAAGTACAAGTGGAATTATCAAATATGTAAAAGAAGATAATCATAATAGATATATAATAGGCACTGAAGCAGGATTACTACATAGACTCAGAAAGGAAGTTCCTAACAAAGAATTTTTCCTTGCATCTCCACTTGCAGTATGCGCTAATATGAAAAAAATCACATTAGAAAAAATACTATGGTCTCTTGAAGATTTAGCTCCACAAGTAAAGGTACCAGATCATATAAGAGAAAAAGCATTAATACCAATTGAAAGAATGCTATCCTTATGATAGATAGATATATTACTAATTTCAAATTAAAAAGTACAGTAGAAAAATTTGACATAATAATCGTTGGAAGTGGAATAGCAGGTTTAATTTCAGCATACTATATTCCTTCTCAATTTAAAGTTGGTCTTTTTACAAAAGACAAAATAGAAGAGAGTAATACTTATTATGCTCAAGGTGGAATTGCAGTAGCATTAGCCCCTGATGATTCCTCTGAATTACATTTCAGGGATACTATTTTGGCTGGGGCAGATTTTAATGAGGAAAAAATAGTAAGAATTGTTGTTGAAGAAGGAATAGAGAGGGTTAGAGATTTAATAAAATTAGGTGTGAATTTTGATAAAAAAAATGGACTTTCCTTTACACAAGAAGCTGCCCATAGTAGAAGGAGAATAATCCATGCCCATGGGGATGCTACAGGATA
>JAPYWU010000150.1 GCA_028276205.1 Dictyoglomaceae bacterium
TTAAAATCATCTCCTCCTAAAAAATTTTTACTTTTTCACTTCTAAAAGACTCCTCAAAAAATATATTTCTTCCATAAGTTCTTTTTCTTTTTCAAGATCAGTAGATGATTTCGATAACTCCTCTATCAATCTATTTATTTCCTTCTTTATTCTAAGCTTTTGAAAATGATCCCACAAGTAGGGAATTATATCTTTTTGCTTTATAAACTCTTCACCTGATAAAATTGCCCTCTCTATAAGTATTCTTTTATCTTCTTCCCATTGATTTAAAAATTCTTCTAAACCTTTTTCTTTATCCCAAACCCTCCACTTTTTTAAAACATCTTGATACAACACAAATGTAAAATCCTCAGGACTCATATTTTTTATTTGCGAATGTTCAACATCCAATAAAATCAATCCTAATAAGGCTTCTTCCGTTTTTGATACTCCATAATAACGTGTTATTTGAACCTTGGCTTTATCTTCAGTTATTCTACCAGAAAAAATCCTCTTCTGTATCTCTTTTTGAAGCCCTTCCTCGGGCACTCCTATTCTATTGCTTATTAAAGGCAAATATTGCTTTATTTTTTCTTGCTGGACAAGTATATTTTTACTACGAAGAATGGAAGATGTCAATATTTCAATTATTTCTTCTAATTTTTCTTTAAAGGTCATGGGTAAATTTAATACATGATCAATAAGAAAATCTAAAGAAGGTTTACTATCTTTAACAAGAATCAAAAATTCATCTTTTGAATATTTCTGTATAAACTCATCAGGATCTTTTACATCAGATGGAAGAGATAACCAATATACTTCTAAGCCTTCCAGCTCAAGAATAGATAATGCTCTTTTTCCTGCTTGAAAACCTGCTGGATCTTGATCATATCCTAATATCACTTTATTAGTATAATTTTTCAAAAGCTTCGCTTGTGAAGAGGTTAAAGAAGTACCTAAAGAAGCTACCACATTACCAATACCTTCTTGATGAAGAGAGATGGCATCCATATATCCTTCTACTAAAATTGCTTCTCCTTCTTTTTTAATAATATCCTTTGCTTGATATAAGGCATATAGATTTTTACCTTTACTAAATATATCACTTTCTGGAGAGTTAATGTATTTTGGATCTTCGTTAGTTATGGTTCTTGCTCCAAAACCTATTATATGACCTCTAAGATTAAATATGGGAAAAATTATTCTACCAGAAAAAGGATCTCTCCATTCATCTTTTATATTATATAAAACTTTAGACTTAATAATATCCTCTTTTTGAAAACCTTTTTTAATAAGATATCTAAGAAGAAGGGAAGAATTTTTAGGGGATAAACCCAAAAGAAATTTTTCTTGAGTCTCTGATGAAATACCCCTCTTTTTCAAATATAATTTTCCTTCTGCCCCATATTTACTTGAAAGATATAAATGATAAAAAATACCAGTAGACTTATAAATTTCTAATAAGACATTGCCTTCTGCAGTAATAGTCTCCGATTTTCTTGGTAACTCTAAGCCTACTTCATGTGCTAATTCTTCTAATGCTTCTCTGAAGGTTATATTTCTGTAATTTATAAGAAAGGAGAAAACATCTCCTGCAGCTCCGCAACCAAAACAATGGTAAAGTCCTTTTTCAGGACTTACATAAAAAGATGGTGTTTTTTCCTGGTGAAAAGGACAAAGGCCCACATAATTTTTCCCACTTCTCTTAAGATTTACATATCTGGAAATAACATCTACGATATTAACTCTTTGTTTAACTTCCTCTACAAAATCTTCCATCAACAAACTCATTTAGAAGAACCTCCATGGCTTTGGAATAAAGATACTTTCATATAACTCTATTGCATATCTATCTGTCATCCCTGCCAAAAAATCTTTAATTTTTATTACTAAATCATCTTCAGGAAGATTTTGAGGAAGTTTTTTTGGATTTTTCATAAAGTAATCAAAAAGTCCATATAATAAGAGCTTAACCTTTTCATTTTCTGATTTAACATGTGGATTTATATATAAAGTCTCATACAAGAAATTTCTTAGCTCCTCTATAGCATCAAGAATTTCATATTCAAATTCAAGATGATCTTTATTTAGACTATTGAAGACTAAATTCTTTACCATGGTATCTATTCTTTCTCTGTGGGTTTTCCCAAGAATTCTTATAACTTTCTCAGGTATATATTTCTCATTGATCACTCCTGCCCTTAAAGCATCATCAAGATCATGATTTAAATAAGCTATAACATCTGAAAATCTTACAACTTCTCCTTCTAAAGTTTCGCACACCCTGTTACTAAAACAAATTCTAAGATCCTTTTGTCCTTTGCTATGTTGTAATATACCCATCCTTACCTCATATGTTAAATTTAACCCTTCTCCACCTTTTTCTATTTTATCAACTACTCTTAAACTTTGTTCAGCATGAGAAAAACCCGAATAGCCATAAGACTTTAGAATTTCATTAAGCACATCCTCTCCCATATGTCCAAAAGGAGTATGACCCAAATCATGTCCCAAGGCTATAGCCTCAGTAAGATCTTCATTCAAAGAGAGAGCTCTTGAGATAGTTCGAGCTATTTGTGATACTTCAAGAGTATGAGTTAAACGAGTTCTATAATGGTCTCCCTCTGGAGCAAGAAACACTTGGGTTTTATGTTTTAACCTTCGAAAAGCCTTGGAATGGATAATTCTATCTCTATCTCTCTGAAAACATGTTCTTAAAGGACATTCTTCTTCAAATACAATTCTACCCTTGCTTTTACTACTCAGAGTAGCATAAGGTGATAATAAAATTCTTTCTTTTTCTTCCAATCTCTCCCTAATTAACATTCTCTTAGAGGGGAGAAGGTTTTACTTCTCCCCTCTAAATTTATCACCTCTTTAAGCTGTCCTATCTACAAATTCCATTTGTTTTTGATATTTCAATGTAGCTTGTGCAGCAGCAAGTCTTGCAACAGGTACTCTGAAAGGTGAACAGCTTACATAATTCAAACCTATTTGATAGCAGAACTCTATAGACTTAGGATCTCCACCATGTTCACCACATATTCCAACTTTTAAGTCAGGTCTTGTAGATCTTCCTTTTTGAATTGCTATCTTCATTAGCTCTCCTACACCTTGTGTATCTAAGTGTTCAAATGGATCTTCCTCTATGTATCCTTTCTCTCTATATCTTCCTAAGAATTTACCTTCAGCATCGTCACGGCTGAAAGCAAAAGTCATCTGAGTAAGGTCATTAGTACCAAAGGAGAAGAATTCTGCAATTTGAGCAAGTTTATCAGCAATCAATGCAGCTCTTGGAACCTCAATCATAGTTCCAACTTTATATTCAATATTAATTCCGCTCTTTTCTAAAACTTCCTTCGCTACTCTATGTATTAAATCCCCAAGAACTTTCATTTCAGATTCTAATGCTACAAGAGGAATCATAATTTCTGGTTTTACAGGAAGTCCCTCTTTAGCTACCGCAACAGCTGCCTCCATAATTGCTCTTACCTGCATTTCAAATATTTCTGGATAAACCATTCCTAATCTACAACCTCTAAATCCCATCATAGGGTTAAACTCATGTAATCTTTTTACTACAGAAAGTAATTTTTCTTTTTCTTCCAACTCTTTTCCTGTAATTCCTTTTGCTTTCATAACCTCAACTTCTACAGTTAAATCCAGTAATGGAGGTAAGAATTCATGTAATGGTGGATCAATTAAACGTATGGTTACAGGTTTTCCTTGCATAGCCTTGAAAAGTCCTATGAAATCTTCTCTTTGTACTGGTAATAATTTATCTAAAGCTTTTCTTCTTTCTTCTTCAGTTTCTGCAAGAATCATCTCTTGTACTAATGGGAGCCTATTTCCTAAGAACATATGTTCTGTTCTGGCAAGTCCTATTCCTTCAGCACCATATTCAAAAGCTTTTTGTGCATCTTCAGGAGTATCTGCATTAGCTCTTACTCCAATCTTCCTAATTTCATCAGCCCAAGAAAGAAGCTCTTTTAATTCGTTGCTTAAGGTAGGCGGAATCATTGGAACTTCTCCTAATATCACTTCACCAGTAGAACCATCTATTGTAATAATATCATTTTTCTTTACTACCACATCACCTACACGGAATTCTTCTTTTTCAAGATCTATCTTTATTGCTT
>JAPYWU010000009.1 GCA_028276205.1 Dictyoglomaceae bacterium
CGAGCTGCATTTATTCCAGCTATTATTCCCATACTCGCAGATTCCATATATCCTTCTACACCAATAATCTGACCAGCAAAAAATATTCTTTCATCTTTTAAAAATTGTAGGGTTGGTTTTAAAAATTTAGGAGCATAGAAATAGGTATTTCTATGCATTACTCCATATCTTGCGAATTCTGCATTTTCAAGTCCAGGAATTAATCTAAAAACTCTTCTTTGTTCCTGATATTTAAGTCTTGTTTGAAAACCTACCATACTATAAAGGGTTTTTTGTATATTTTCTGGTCTCAATTGAACCACAGCATAAGGCTCTTTGCCTGTTTTTGGATCTGGAAGACCAACAGGTTTCATAGGACCATAGCGTAATGTATCAATACCTCGCCTTGCCAAAATTTCTATAGGAAGACATCCCTCAAAATATTTTTCTTCACCAGGAAAATGTGATTCTACTACATCAGCATTTATCAATTCATTTACAAACCTTTTATATTCTTCTTCATTCAGAGGACAGTTTAAATATGCCTCTTCTCCTTTTCCATATCTTGAAGCACTATAAACCTTCTCAAAATTTATACTATCAGCATAAATAATAGGTGATACTGCATCATAAAAATATAGAGAATCTGCATCTAATATTTCAGTCAAATATTGAGCAAAATCAGAAGAAGTAAGTGGTCCCGTAGCCACAATAACAATTCCCTCAGAAGGAATTTTTTTGACTTCCTCTCTTATTATAGTTACATAAGGATTTTCCATTAATATCTGTTGTACCCTTTTAGCAAAAAGTTCTCGATCAACAGCCAAAGCAACACCGGCTGGAACCTTCGTTTCTTCAGCAACCTTAAGAACCAAAGAATCAAGCCGTTTCATTTCCTCTTTTAAAAGTCCTGAGGCATTTGTGATCTCCGTAGATTTAAAGGAATTACTACATACAAGTTCGGCTAAATATTCTGTCTTATGAACAGGCGTCATAACTTGTGGCCTCATTTCATATATCTCTACAGGAATTTTCCTTTTAGCAAGTTGCCAAGCAGCCTCAACTCCCGCAAGTCCACCACCTATGATTTTGACTTTTTCCATTTTCTATTCCTCCCCTTCTTCCATGATATGTAGTTACAATCCTTATTACTACATTTTTTAAATCTGTTACTCTCTAAAAGAGTACTACCGCATATTGGACATTTTTCATCAATAGGTTCATAGGGTGATGCAAAAGTACATTTAGGATAATTTAAGCATCCCCAAAAAGTTTTTCCTTTTTTAGATCTTTTTTTAACAACGGTACCTCCACAGAGAGGACATTTGCCTTTTGCTTCCTCATATATGGGTTTAGTATACTTGCATTCAGGATAACGTGAACAAGCATAATATTTACCATTTTTATTTTCTCTAAGTTGTAGATCACTTCCACAAATAGGACATTTTTCATCAGTTTTTTCAGCAATTTGCACTCTATCTGAATTTTTATAAACTTCCTCTAATTCTTCCTTAAATTTCGGATAGAACCTCTTCAAAACATCTATAGCTTCAACTTTTCCCGTCTCAATTTTATCTAAATCTTCCTCCATCTTTGCAGTAAATTTCACATCAATTAGATGAGGAAATTTCTCAACTAAAAACTCATTAACAACTTTTCCCAAGGTAGTAGGTATTAAAAATCTATCCTTAACAACTACATAATCCCTTTCTTTTAATGTCTCTATTATAGTAGCATAGGTACTTGGTCTTCCCACTCCGAATCTTTCTAAGGTTCTCACCAAAGTAGCCTCCGAATATCGTGATGGGGGGTTTGTAAAATGTTGTTCTGGATATAGATTAAGAAGATTCAAAAGACCATCTTTTTCTGGAATATATTCCAATTCTTTATCCGTTTCAGATTCTTCTTCCTCTTCATAATAAACTGACATAAAACCAGGAAACTTAAGTTTCCTTCCCTTTGACAAAAATAGATATTTATTTCCTTCTATATATATTTCTACCACATCATAGATAGCTGGAGCCATTTGACTTGCAATAAATCTCTCCCATATAAGTTTATAAAGCTTAAACTGATCTTCTGTAAGATAAGGACTTACCATTTCTGGTAATCTAAAGACTGAAGTTGGCCTTATAGCCTCGTGGGCATCTTGAACCCCAAGTTTCTTCTTCGTCTTTTTCTCTCCTCCAATAAATTCTTTTCCAAAATTCTCTTCTATATATTTAATAGCCTCCATTCTTGCTTCAGGAGCTATCCTGGTAGAATCTGTTCTCATATAAGTTATAAGTCCTATTCTCTCTTCTCCGATATCAATACCCTCATAAAGGGTTTGGGCTATTTTCATAGTCTTTCCTACAGGAAAACCATATCTTCTTGAGGCCTCTTGTTGTAGAGTACTTGTTATAAATGGTTGAGGTGAGGATTTTTTCTCTTCCCTTTTAATTATATCCTTTACTATATAGTTTATTCCTTTTAACTCTTCTAATATCTTATTTACTTCTTCTTCATTCTTTAAATTTACTTCTTTACCTTCATATGATATGAGCCTTCCATATATTTTATTATTTGTTTTATCCTCAAACTCTCCCCAAATATACCAATATTCTTGAGGTACAAACTGCTCAATTTCCTTTTCTCTTTCACAAATAAGCTTTAGAGCTACTGATTGTACTCTCCCAGCAGAAAGCCCCCTTCTGACTTTTTTCCATAAAAGAGGGCTAAGCTCATACCCAACCAATCTATCTAAAATTCTCCTCGCTTGTTGAGCCTCTACTTTACTAATATCAATATCTCTTGGATTATTTATTGCTTCTTGTACTACCCTTGGAGTTATTTCATGAAATTCTACTCTTGAGAATTTATCCTTGGGGATATTTAATACATTAACAAGATGCCATGCAATAGCCTCACCTTCTCTATCAGGGTCTGTAGCTAAATAAAAATGATCTGCATCTTTTAATAGTGCTTTTAGATTTTTAATAACTTCTTTTCTTGAAGGAATAATTACATATTTAGGCTTAAAATTATCCTTTATATCTACCCCAAGTTCCTTTTCAGGTAGATCTCTTACATGACCATAAGAAGCAACCACTTTGAATTCCTTACCAAGTATTTTTTCAATAGTTTTTGCTTTAGCTGGAGATTCAACTATTACAACCTTTTTATTCTTCACTATAAATTATCACTCCTTTTCCCATATCTATTTCCTGGATATTCTTCTACAAAGCCTTTTGCTTGTAAAGAAACTATTATAAACATTAATCTTGATATATCCATATTTAATTTAACCATTAAATCCTCAATAAATATAGGATTAAAATCCAAAAATTGCAATACCTTTTTTTCCTCTTCTGTTAAAACAACTTCACTTTTAGGCTTGTAAATAAAGGGAATATGAAATTCTTCTAAGATATCTATTATATCTAATACCATTTTTGCTCCCTCTTGAATTAACTTATTAGTTCCCTTACTTCTTTCATCTGTTATTCTCCCTGGAATGGCAAATACCTCTCTCCCTTCATTTAATGCAAAACTTGCTGTTATTAAAGCTCCACTTTTATCCCCTGCTTCAACTACAATTACTCCCTCAGATATTCCGCTTATAATTCTATTTCTTTGAGGAAAAGTATATTTTGTAGGTCTTGTACCTAAAGGATATTCACTTATTAAAGCCCCATTTTCTACTATTCTCTCTGCTAAAATTCTATTTCCCGAAGGATATATAAAATCTAAAGAACTACCAAGAATTCCAAATGTTCTTCCTCCACCCTCTAAAGCTCCTTTATGAGCATATGTATCTATTCCATAAGCAAGCCCACTTACTATTATAAAACCATATTTTACTAATTCTCTTGAGAAATACTCAGAGATTTTAATTCCATACTGGGTAGGTCTTCTTGTTCCTACAATAGCTATAAATCTTTCACCAATAATATTTCCTCTATATATGAGAAATAACGGAGGATTTTTTATCTCCTTAAGTAAAGGTGGATATTCTTCATCCCATAAAGTTGTAAGTTTATAGTCTTTTTTAACAAGTTTTTCCCATAAGTCTTCCCAAGAAGTCTTTCTTTTAAAGATTATAAATTCCTGAATCAAGGAAGAATAAGAGAATCTTTCAAGAATTTCCTTATCTGACAAAAGGAAAAGATCTGATGGCGAAATAAAATCAATCCATTCTCTCCATCTTCTATATAAAGGAGGAAAATAACTTAAAGAATATATAAAAGGTTTATCCTTTGAATTATAATGATACATTATTAATAAGATAATGGGGGGATTATTTTAATCCCCCCAATATTTCTTTTAAACAATAAAATAAAGAACAAACAATATTGCCAATATGATTAACACTGGATTTAATTTTTTAATTTTCCCTGTAAGAAGGTTTAATATTACATAAGAAAGAATCCCAAATATTAATCCATTTGCTACCGAATAGGTAAAAGGCATGGCTACTATTGTAATAAAAGCAGGAAGAGCTTCTTCTATTTCCTTTAAATTTACTTTTAATATAGGTTCCATCATAAGAAAACCAACAATAACTAAGGCAGGAGCAGTAGCGGGAGATGGTATAATACCAGCAAGAGGCCAAAAAATCACAGATAAGAGGAAAAGCAACCCTACTACTAATGAGACAGCCCCTGTTTTACCTCCTTCTGCTATTCCTGCTGCAGATTCAATATATGTAGTTATAGTTGAGGTACCACATAATGCTCCAGCTACAGTTCCTACCGCATCAGAAACTAAAGCTTTTTCAGCCCCATCAAAACTTCCATCCTCTCTAAGTATATTAAGCTTAGCTGCAAGCCCCGAAATAGTACCTACTGTATCAAACATATCTACAAAGGTAAATGTAAAAATTATAGAAAATAATCCCCATTTTAAAGCCCCTAAAATATCTAATGCTAAAAAGGTTTTAGAAAATTCTTCCCAATTGGGAAGAGCTATTATATTTCCTGTGAAATGAGTAATTGGTAGACCATTAGAACCTTTCACAAAAATACCTAAAAATGTAGTAATTAATATCCCTAACAATATATTTCCTTTAACATTTAATGCCATAAGTAAAGCAATAATAATGATCCCAAAAATAGAAAGCAAAGTTTCTGGAGATCCTAAATTGCCTAAGGATATTAAAGTAGCATCATTCTTCACTACAATCCCAGCAGATTTTAATCCAATAAGAGCTATAAAAAGTCCTATACCTACCGATGTTGCCATCTTAATATTAAGTGGTATAGATTGTATAATCCACTTTCTAACTGGAAGAATAGATAAAATTAAAAAAATGATCCCATCTATAAATACCGCTCCTAACGCAACTTGCCAAGGAAGACCTATCCCTTTACATACTGAATAAGCAAAATATGCATTAAGTCCCATACCTGGAGCCAAAGCAAAGGGAAGTTTTGCATATAATCCCATAGTCAAAGTAGCAATTCCAGCCCCAATAGCAGTTGCCATTAAAACAGCACCCTTTGGCATTCCTGCATCTCCTAATATGTTGGGGTTTACAAACAAAATATAAGCCATGGTAATAAAAGTAGTAAGCCCTGCAATAATCTCGTTAGACCAATTAGTGTTAAACTTCTCAAAGCCAAAATACCTCTCCAAAGCTTTAATCAATACAAAAACCCCCTTTCATTAATTTTAAAGATTGGAAATAAAATCCTCTAAACCTCGAAAGGTTAGAGCCTCCATCAAATGTCTTTCTTTAATCTCTTCACTACTCTCTAAATCCGCTATAGTTCTTGAAACCTTTATAATTCTATCAATAGATCTCATAGATAGCTTCATTTTCTCCGCTGTATTTAATAGTAGATCCCTAATTCTTGAATTCAGGTTAACATATTTTTTGATAAGTTTTGGAGTCAATTGGGAATTTAAATATATTTTCTCAGATTTATACCTTTCATATTGAATCTCTCTGGCTTTTTTTACTCTTTCTCTAATCTTTTCTGATGATTCCTCAAGATTATCATTAAAGATTTTTTCTTTCTCCACTCTATTTACATAAACCCTTATATCAATTCTGTCTAAAAGTGGACCTGATACCTTATTCCAATATTTTTTTACATCATAAGGAGTACAAGTACATTCCTTCTCTTTGTCACCAAAATATCCACATTTACAAGGATTCATACCAGCTATTAAAGTAAATTGAGCTGGATATGTAACAGTATACTTAGATCTTGAAATTACAATCTTTCCCTCTTCTAATGGCTGTCTTAAACCCTCTAAGACATCTCTTCTAAATTCTGGTAGTTCATCCAAAAATAAAATCCCTTTATGGGCAAGAGTAATTTCTCCAATTTGAGGAGAAACACCTCCACCTAAAAGTCCAGCATAAGATATAGTGTGATGGGGATTTCTAAAAGGCCTTTTTTGTATTAAAGAATCTTCTAATAACAAACCTGCAGCACTATATATTTGAGTAACTTCAAAAGCTTCTTCATAGGTCAATGGGGGAAAAATAGAAGAAAAAGCCCTTGCTAAAAGAGTCTTACCTGTACCTGGTGGACCTACTAAAAGAACATTATGTCCCCCAGCTGCTGCTACCTCTAATGCTCTTTTAGGTAAATAATGCCCTCTTATAAAAGAAAAATCTTCCTCATAAACTGGATTATATTCAGGATATTGAAATTTAATGGGTGATAAATTTATTTCCCCCAAAAGAAATCTCACAATTTGGGAAAGATGAGAAACAGGATAAATTTCAATCCCATCTATCAAACTACATTCAAATTCATTCTCTTTTGGAACAAACACTTTTCTGTAGCTATTATTTTTCAAACCATGTACAATAGATAAAATTCCCTTTCCTTTTCTTATCCTCCCATCAAAAGCAAGCTCACCCAAGAAGGCAGTCTTTTCATTATCAAAGTTAAAATTCATATAGGTAGAAAGAATCCCTATAGCAATTGGTAAATCAAATAAAGGTGTATCTTTTTTTAAATCCGCAGGAGCTAAATTTATAGTTACTCTTTTTAAAGGAAATTCAAAACCTGAATTTTTTAAGGCTGATCTTACTCTCTCCTTAGATTCTTGCACTTCTTGTTCAGCTAATCCTACTATATTAAAACTTGGTACTCCAGAAGTAATATCTACCTCAATTTCAATATCATAACATTTCAATCCCCATAGAGTAGCAGACTTAACCTTAGAAAGCATTCGTTATATGCTCCCATTTATCTACTTTTCCTAAAGGAGAAATATAAATACTTATAACATCAAATCTTACACCTTTCATTTTCTGAAATCTATTCTTAAATTTTGCCATAAAAACTTCAGCCATCATTCTTATCTTCTCTTGTTTTTTCAAATCCACCGCTTCAATAGGTAAACCATACTTACTAGATCTCCTCGTTTTAACTTCCACAAAAACTAAAATTCCATCTCTTTCAGCCACAATATCTATTTCACCTAAAGACATTTTTAAATTTCTATATAATATGGAATATCCTTCCTTCTCTAAGAGATTTACAGCAAAATCTTCTCCTAATTTTCCAATATCCTGATTACTCACAAAAGTCTAAAGCTCCTTCTGTGGATATCAAGTATACCTAACGATTTTATCTTTTCTCTATGTTCCTTTGTTGCATAGCCTTTATGTTTTCCAAAGCCATAATTGGGATATGCTTCATCAAGAGTCCTCATATATCTATCTCTCAAGACCTTAGCCACAATAGAAGCAGAAGCCACATTCAAACAATACCTATCTCCTTTAATCACTGTTTCTTGTGGTATATCTAAATCTGGAATACTAATATTACCATCAACTAATATATACTCAGGTTTTACCGTAAGACTTTCTATTGCTCTTTTCATTGCAAGAAGAGTAGCCTTCAAAATACCAAACTTTTCTATCTCTTCTACATTGGCAAAACCGTAACTCCAACAAATAGCTTCTTCCTTAATCTTTTCAAAAAGAACTTCTCTTTCTTCTGGCTTTAACATTTTGGAATCTTTAACATTAATATTAGAAAAAGGAGGCAAAATTACAGCTCCAGCATATACAGGACCTGCCAGAGCTCCCCTTCCTGCCTCATCTACTCCTGCTATATATTTGAAATAATTCCAAAGTCTTCTTTCTATATCTCCTATTTCACCAACCCTATTCTTTGGGGTGGCCATAAAAGTAATACCGCTTTTCCCACTAAGTTTTTCTTAGGTACAAATCCCCAATATCTACTATCTACACTTACAGGCCTATTATCTCCTAATACAAAATAATTATCCTTTGGTACTTTTATTGGTCCATAATTATCACTACTTTTATTTTTTACATAAGGTTCATCCAAAGCTTTACCATTTACATATACTACTCCGTTTTTTATCTCTATAGTATCCCCAGGAAGACCTATTAGCCTTTTTACATACTCCTTAGATGGATCTTGGGGATATTTAAAAACTATAACTTCTCCCCTGCTTGGTTCTCTAAAATAATAAGGGATTCTTATAACTAACACTGCTTCTCTTTCATTTAAAGTAGGTATCATAGAACCAGTAGGAATGTAGGATATCTGCAATATAAAGGTCTTTATTAAAAAGGCTAATATAAAAGCAAATACAATAGTCTCAAGAAGATCATACCATTCATGCTTCTTTAATTCTTGTCTCTTACTAAGAATAAGATTCCAAAATTCCCACAATTTATCCTTCATTTTCTACCCTCTCAGCAATCTTTGCACTCTTACCCTTTCTCTCTCTTAAGTAATAAAGCTTAGCTCTTCTAACCTTTCCTCTCTTTACTACTTCAATCTTTTCCACAAAAGGAGAATGAATTGGGAAAATTCTTTCTACACCTACTCCTTGTACAATCTTTCTTACAGTAATTGTTTCTCTAATACCACCATGCTTTTTAGCAATAACAACTCCCTCATATACCTGAATTCTTTCTTTATCTCCTTCTACAATGCGATAATGAACCCTAACAGTATCACCAGGCCATATTTGTGGTAAATCCTTTTTCATAAATTCTTTTTCAAGATTCTGAATTATAAGATCCATTTTTTACCTCCTCTCTTAGTTCTCTTTTAATTTCTTCTAATAATGAAAAATCTTCTTCAGAAAGTCTTGTTTTCTGGAGTAAATCAGGCCTTCTAAGAAGAGTCCTTCTTAGAGCCTCTTTTCTTCTCCATCTCCTAATCTTTTCATGATCCCCAGATAACAATACTTCTGGTACTTTCAAACCTTCAAAGTCTCTTGGATGAGTATAATGGGGATACTCCAAAATTCCCCATTGGAATGATTCTTCTCTTAAAGAATTAGGGTCTCCTACAGCCCCAGGAATAAGTCTTACTACCGCATCAACTATAACCATGGCAGGAATTTCTCCACCACTTAAAACATAGTCTCCTATGGAAATTTCTCTTGTTATTATTGTCTTTACCCTTTCATCTATACCCTCATATCTGCCACATATAAGTATTAGATGACTTTTCTGGGCAAATTCTTCCGCCATTTTTTGATTGAAAAGATCGCCTGATGGCGAAAGAAGTATTACTTCTGAATCCTCTTTTCTTAAGGCTCTTACAGCTCTAAATATAGGCTCTGGTTTCATTACCATTCCAGAACCGCCACCATAAGGATAATCATCAACTGATCTATGCTTATCAGTAGTATAATCCCTTAAATTATGGATAGAAATATTCACCAGTCCTTTTTCTTTTGCTCTTTTTATTATGCTTACATTAAAAGGACCCTCAAACATCTCTGGAAATATGGTAATGATATCGATCTTTATCATAACTAATATTCTTCCATTTTTTTAATAATAATTTTTCCTTCCTTTAGATCTACTTTCACTACCACATCCTTAATGGCTGGAATACAAATCTCTTCTTCTCCCTCTACCACAAAAACATCATTGCTTCCTGTTTCTAAAATTTCCTTTACAGTTCCCAAATATTTTCCTTCCAATTCATATACAGGGAGCCCCATTATTTGGTAAGAATAAAAATAACCTTCTGGAAGAACCGGCAAATCTTCTTCTTCTAATAGTAGCCAGTTTCCTTTTAGTTTTTCTGCTTCTGTTCTATTCGTTATTTCGGCAAAATGAATAACAAAACCTTTATTATGTTTTCTTATATATTCTAATGATAGCTCCTTCTTTACAATAAGGGTGTCTCCCCAAGATAAATATATCCTCTGTCCCTTCTTTAAATCTAAAAGATAATCATAGAAGGGCCATATCTTTAATCCACCCTTTATTCCAAAAGGCTCTCCTATCTTAGCTATTCTTACCAAACGAGAAGCCATCCCTCATTGTAGTACTTCTATTACCACCTTTTTACCTTTTTTAAGACCTGCTACTCTTATTATCGTCTGCAAAGCCTTAACTGTTTGCCCCTGCTTTCCAATAACTCTACCTCTGTCCTCTGGGGCTACTTTTACTTCAAGTATTACTGACTTAGTTCCTTCCACTTCTCTTACCTCAACCTCTTCAGGTTTCTGAACAATAGCTTTAACAATATACTCTAATAACTCTTTCATTAACAAAAGCCCCCTTTACGCAGAACTTTTAGCAGTTCTCTTTAAGGCAAGGAACTTATCCCAAACACCATACTTCTTAAGTAAACTAAGGACAGTATCAGTAGGCTGGGCTCCTTGACTTAGCCAATACAATATTCTTTCTTCTTTTAACTGTACAGTGGCTGGATCAGTCTTAGGATCATAATATCCTAAGATCTCTAAATGTTTACCATCTCTTGGTTCTCTACTATTCATAGCCACTATTCGATATGCTGGACTATTTTTTGCTCCAATCCTTGTTAAACGAATCTTTACCAAAACTCTTCACCTCCTTCTCAGATTTATTTTATCTCAAAAATGGGAAGAAAGATTTTTTACCTTTATTCAATTGTTTTATCAAATCTAAAGTTTGAAAATACTGTTTTAATAATCTATTTACATCTTGTACTGTAGTACCACTACCTTTGGCAATTCTTAATCTTCTACTTCCATTTATTATGGAAGGATTTCTTCTCTCTTCTGGTGTCATTGATTCTATTATAGCAAGAAATTTTTTAATTTCCTTTTCTCCTATTTCTGGTTTGATTTTATCTTTTGGTACATATGGTAACATATCTAAAATTTGATCAAATGATCCCACTTTTTTAAGTTCTTTAAGTTGAATATAAAAATCCTCAAGATCGAATTTTGACTTTTTAAGCTTTTCTTCCAATTTAGCCATTTTTTCCATTTCAATGTTTTTTTCTATACGCTCAACTAATGACGTAAGGTCTCCCATGCCAAGGATTCTTGACGCAAATCTATCAGGATAGAAATATTCTAAATCTTCAATCTTCTCTCCTACGCCAATAAACTTTATAGGTTTACCTGTCACCGCTTTTATAGATAAAGCTGCACCACCTCTCGCATCACCATCTAATTTGGTGAGAATTACACCTGTAATTGGTAAAATTTCATTAAATTTTTCTGCTATATTTACAGCATCTTGTCCTGTCATTCCATCTACCACTAAGAGAATCTCTGATGGTTCAAATCTTTTGCTTAAATCCTCTAATTCTTTCATCATTTCATCATCAATATGTAGTCTACCAGTAGTATCTACAATCATGACATCTGCCAATTTTTCCTGTGAAAATTTTATCGCTCCCTCTATTATCTCTTGTGGGGTTTTACCTTCTAAATAAACTGGTACCTTTATTTTCTCGCCTAAAACTTTTAGTTGCTTTCCAGCTGCTGGTCTAAAAGTATCCGCACCTACAAGTACCACTCTTCTTTGTTCTTGCAAAAGCCTATATGCTAGCTTTGCAGCTGTCGTAGTTTTACCAGATCCTTGGAGTCCTACTAAGAAGATAATTCCTGGTTTTCTAACCCCAAGATTAATATTAGACCTATCTCCCCCAAGAATGTTTATTAATTCATAATAAAGAATTTTGATAATTTGCTCAGCAGGCGTAACACTTCTAAAAACTTCTTCCTGTAATGCCTTAGCTTTAACATTATTAAGAAGCTCTTTTACCACTTTGTAATGAGCATCCGCCTCTAAGAGAGCTTGTCTTATCTCTCTTAGAGCTTCTTCAATATCTTTCTCTGAGAGTCTTCCTTTTCCTCTCAGTCTTCTAAAAATATCCTGCAATCTACCTGTCAAATTCTCAAACATTTTTATCTTTCTTCCTCATAAATTTAAATTTTCACACTTAGCATACTATAGACAATATAGAATTTATTGTCAATAATCCCTATTTTTCCCAAAAATCTGGAATCTTTTTCCATCTTTCTCTCACAAAATGAGCTGCCATTTTAGGTTGTCTTTGCCTGGTAAATATTCCTTTTCTATTACCAAGAACCCTCCTTACTTCTTGCTTTGTCATAAAATCAGCAAAATTCCAGATATGTTCACCTACCACAAAGTCTAATCTATCTAAGGTTTCCATAAAGCGCCTTAACATCTCCCACTGATATTCTTCAGTAAACATCAAAGGAGGATCACTATGAAATCCAGCAATAGTATCTGCACCAAATTCTGAAAGTATAATAGGTTTTCCAAATTTCTCATACCAATTTCTCAGTTCTTTTTCTAATTGGTATTCTATAATATCTAAATTTCCAGAATCAGTATACCAGGAATAATAACGATTTACGCAAATTACATCCACATATTTACTTACTTTCGTATCCTTATAAGAAGTACTTTCCACTAATGTTACTGGCCTCGTTGGATCAAGTTTTTTTGTCTCCTCTATTACCTTTTTAAAATATTCTTCAGCTTCTTCTTCAAAGGTTGCAGCTTCGTTTGCTACACTCCACATAACAACGGAAGGATGATTTTTATCCCTATCTATCATTTCTTTTATAACTTGTAGATGATGTTCTAAAGTTCTTTCATCGATTCTCCCTTTCCTAAAAACCTTATTTTCTGGATTCCATAAATTCATCCCAACTGCGGGAGCTTCCTCAATAACTGCTATACCATATTTATCAGCTAAAAAAAGCACTTCATCGCTATAAGGATAATGAGATGTTCTAAAAGAATTGGCGCCTATCCATTTCAATAAATTGAAATCTTTTATATTTATTACATGATCTAATCCTTTCCCTCTTATATCTGAATCCTCATGTTTGCCAAAGCCCTTAAAATAAAAAGGTTTATTATTAATTAGGAATCTTTTACCATCAATCTTTATAGTTCTTATCCCTATTTCTAATCTATAACAATCTACAAGTTTTTTATCTGAAAAAATTTTCACCTCAAATGTATATAAATAAGGGTTTCCTGGCTCCCATAAATTGGCATTTTTAACCTCCAACACACCATTAAAAGAATTAGATGAAGCCACTAAGTTTCCACTTTCATCCTTTAAATTTACTATGATTCTATCAATTTCTCCTTCTAAACTTACTTTATATCTTACCAGTCCATCATTTCCTTTAATATCTGTTTCTACCTTTATATCTTTTATATAAGTTATGGGGGTTGTATATAACAAAACAGGCCTATGAATCCCTGAATAATTAAAGAAATCAAAATAATACTCCAATACTTTATACCCTTTTGGATGCATCTCATCATTTATTATTTTCAACTCTCCGGGTGGAAGAATATCCCAGCTTAAAGTATTATCCACAGATATAAGTATCTCATTTTCCTCTCCATATTTTATTAAAGATGAGATTTCACCCTCAAAGGGCAAAAATCCACCTCTGTGCTCTATGGCTTTTACATTATTAACATATACTTCTGAAAAATGAGCTGCAGATCCTATTCTTATGAAGACTCTTTTTTCTTTCCAAATATTTGGTATAAAGACCCTTTTCCTATACCAAACCTTTCCAACATAATCCCTAAGAGTTATATCTTGAGTTATGTCATTGTAACTTGCAGGAACAGGCATGAGAATAAAACTATCTTCCCCATCACGTTTAAAATCCCAAATTCCTGAGAGATCTTTTACTTCTCTTGTTTCTGTTTCTATAGGAAAAAGCATTTTCTCCTCCTACACAAATATTAAAATCTATTCTAAAATTATACCAAAAATTTAATAGTTTTAAGTTTTTTATGTTAAAATATCATTAATATTTTTCAAAAAAGGAGGGTAGAAAATATGAAAAACAAAGAAAATTATTCTGATGAAACCCTACAAAATATGAGTGATCTTCTAAAAATATTAGCTCACCCTATAAGAATTAAATTACTACTTCTACTTTCAAAAGAACCTAATACTGTCTCCGAACTACTTAAGATTTTAGATGTAAGACAACCTAATCTTTCTCAACATCTTACTTTATTAAAGAGGGTCAAAATATTAAAGACAAAGAGAGACGGTAAGTCTGTATATTACTATATAGCTTATCCAGAAATTCAGGATATTATAAATAAAGTAAAAGAGTTATCAGAAAAAATAGCGAAATAGGGAGGAAAATATGGGAACAATTTTCAATGCCATTGCTGTAATAATTGGAGGAACCATAGGAACAATTTTTAAGGAAAGAATCCCTTCAAGTTTACAGAAGTTACTTATGGACGCATTGGGATTAATATGCTTACCCTTGGGGATGGAGATGGCTATTAAAGGTGAAAAATTCTTAGCATTAGTTTTCAGTATAGTAATAGGAGGTATAATAGGGGAATTAATAGGAATTCATGAGGGTTTAGAAAAATTTTCAAATATGATAGAAAGAAGATTCACAAAAGAGAAAAATACTTTTGCAAAGGGATTTCTTACTGCAACACTCCTTTATTGTATAGGACCTATGACCATAATGGGATCACTACAAGATGGCTTAGGACAATCCCCTCAAATTCTCTATACGAAGTCCCTCCTAGATGGTACTGCTTCCATAGCTTTAGCTTCAGCCTTAGGTATAGGTGTGATATTTTCGGCCATATCTGTACTAGTAGTACAAGGGAGTATCACTTTATTTGCAAAATTCATCAGTACATTCTTCACAGATATAATAGTACAAGAGATGACAGCGGTAGGTGGTGTGCTAATATTAGGTATTGCTTTAAATCTGTTAAATATTAAGCAAATTAAAGTTGCTAATTTACTACCTGCTCTATTTCTTATTCCAATTTTTATACATATTTTCCCTTAAAAGCCTAATTCTTCATTAACTAATACAATTGAAAAAGGCGTTTTAGCTGGAGGAGCTTCAAGAATAGTAGTAATTCTACATATTTTTTTAGGATGATTACAATCAATGCAATAACCCTCTTCTGCACAAGGAAGCTCAAGCTTTAATCTTTTTGCATTAAGAGGTGTTACTATGTTTTTAATTCTCCATATAGCTGTTTCTAAATTAATAACTAACTTATTTTTACCTACCACTACAATTACTTTTTTAGGACCAAAAATTTGAGCTGCAACCCTATTTCCAATTGCCTCCATATTTACAATTTCACCTGAAAAAGTTAAGGCATTAACACTGGAAAGAAAAACATCAGATAATAACTCTTGTCTTCTTATTTCTAAATCTTCTTCTGGAGATAACCCCTCCTTCCAATGATGAATAACCTTGTTACCTCTTTTCTCTAACTCTTCAATAACCCCTATTTCTCTAATAGTTACACTCCCACCTACTCCAACTTTTGCATCTTCAGGGATTATTTTAAGGACTAAATCTCTTGCCTCATGTCTATCATTTACTAAAAAAACCTCAAAACCTCTTTCTTTCAAAAGTCTTGCAGTTCTTTGAAGTTGTTTCTCTTCTAACCAATTCTTAATATCTCTCATAAATAAACCTCCTTACTCCCATTCTATAGTAGCTGGCGGTTTATCCGTTAAATCATAAACCACCCTGTTAATACCTTTTACCTCATTAGTAATTCTTCTTGAAACTTTACCAAGTATATCATAAGGTACCTCTACAAAATTAGCTGTCATTCCATCTTCACTCTCTACAATCCTTAAGGCTATAACATACTCATAAGATCTAAAATCTCCTTTAACGCCTACTGTTCTAATAGGAAGAAGTACAGCAAATGACTGCCAAATTTTTTCATATTCGCTCCACTTTTGTAGCTCTTCCTGTAATATATAATCTGCCATTCTGAGAATCTCTAATTTATCCTTTGTAACCTCTCCTAAGATTCTTACAGCAAGACCTGGTCCTGGAAATGGTTGTCGCTTAATAATAAAATCAGGGATATTTAAAATTTGAGCAATTCTTCGTACTTCATCTTTAAAAAGATATCTAAAGGGTTCTATTAATTCAAATTTTAAATCTTCAGGAAGGCCCCCCACATTATGATGCGTTTTTATCTTAGCAGCCATCCCTGTAGATGAAGCAGCACTTTCTATAACATCAGGATAAAGAGTACCCTGAGCTAGATATTTAAAAGGACCTCTTTTCTTTGCTTCCTCAAGAAAGACTTCTATAAACTCATGTCCAATAATCTTTCTCTTCTCTTCAGGATCTGTTACTCCATTTAATCTATTTAAAAATCTATCCTCTGCATCTACAACCACCAAATTAACCCCCAAGGATCTTAACGCATTACTTACCTCTTCTTTTTCACCTTTCCTCAATAAACCATGATCCACAAATATAGCAGTCAACTTATCTCCTACAGCTTCCTTTAACAATACTGCCAAAGTAGAAGAATCTACTCCCCCACTAACAGCAAGCAAAACTTTATCTGTTCCTACTCTTTCTTTAATCTCCTTAATTTTTTCCTCAACAAATTTTCCTAAATCCCAATTTTTCTTAGCCTTACAAATTTCAAAGGCAAAATTTTCCAACACCTTTTTTCCATTTTCTGTATGCGTAACTTCTGGATGAAACTGCACTGCAAATAGAGGTTTTATTTGAGACTGAGCTGCAGCTATATAATTATTTTCAGAATATGCCAAAACCTCAAAAGAAGACGGTAATTCTTTTACCACATCATGATGACTCATCCATACATTTTCCTCTTCAGCTAACCCTTTAAATAATAATGAACTTTTAACAATCCTTATTTTAGTTAAACCAAATTCACCCTTTTCACCTTTTTCTACTTTCCCACCAAGAATTTGAGCCATTAACTGAAAACCAAAACATATACCCAATACAGGAACCTCTCCAGAAAAAATATTCATATCAAAATTTAAATCAAAATCGTATACACTATTAGGTCCTCCTGAAAGTACTATACCTTCCACATCTTTACTTTTTAATTCTGAAAACTTCACTGTTGGTGGAAAGATCTCTGAATATACTCCCATTTCTCTAAATCTACGGGCTATAAGTTGAGTATATTGAGAACCAAAATCTATAACACCAATCATAGATTACCAAACTCCCTTTTTACAATTTTTTCAATCTCTGAAATAACAATCCTCAATGGTATACCCTCTTTTTCAGCGATTTTTCGGCAATCCTCATACTCAGGATATGCTTTTTCAATATCTCCATATTTGGAAACCTTGACCTTAACTTTACCCCAAGGTGTAACTATCTCCTTAATCTCCCTTAACATAAATCTCTTATCTACATAATATTTTCTTATTCCTAAAGTGGTTGTCTCTCTAAAAATAATTTCAGATATTTTTTCTTCATGTATTGGATTTGCTATGACAGTAAGTAGAACTCCAGGCCTTCCCTTTTTCATATATACAGGAGTTAAGAAAACATCAAGAGCTCCTTCATTAAACAATTTTTCTGTTAGATATCCATAAATCTGCGGATTCATATCATCTATATTAGTCTCCAAAACTATATTTTTTTCCTCTAATACCATATTCTCATACTTTTCTCCTAATACTACTCTAAGAAGATTAGGAAACTGAAAATCTTTTTTTCCACATCCATATCCTATTTTCTCAATTTTCATCTTAGGCATATTATCAAAAGATTTAACTATAGTTCTTATTATAGCGGCACCTGTTGGTGTTACTAGTTCTCCTTCTCTCCCATCAG
>JAPYWU010000010.1 GCA_028276205.1 Dictyoglomaceae bacterium
AGAGAATCTTGCAAGGATATATGCAATATCTCTTTTCATATTATTCAACATAAGAATTCTTTTAATTTGGCTTTTTAAAACTCCCTTTCTAAAAGTGTTTTCTTTTCTTTAATAGGAATTTTTAGAACATTCTCGGGAAGGGTTTACAAAAATTATAAAAAGTTTTATAATTTTTATTTAAAAAGATAAAAGGAGGTGATTAACTCAAGATATTCCCTTATAATTCTTTTTTAAAGGAGGTATAAATTATGAAAAAAAATTTAGTTTTACTAATTATTTCCTTAATATTATTCTTATCACTCTCTTTAAGTATAGCAAAAGACAATATCCAAACGATAACAATTACTGCATGGACAATAGGACCAGATGCACCCTCTTTTTATAGAAGAGATAATCTTGTAGATGCAGGAAGAAAATTAAATTCTCTTTTAGAAAAAGAAGGTTCTAATATTAGAGTAAAGGTAGAGGCAACATTTGATACTGGAACTTGGGCTGATTATAAACAAAAATTCATTTTATCTGCATCAGCAGGAAAGGCACCAGATATAATCCTTAGTGGTCATGAAGATGTAGCTCCCTGGGGAGAAGCAGGATATATTGTTCCTTTAGATGATTTAATAAAGAAATATAAAGATACTACTGGCCTTAAAGATATTATTCCAACATTATGGAAAAGTGTTCAATATAAGGAGAAGACTTGGGCTATCCCTCAGGACTCTGAAGCAAGGCCTTTATATTATAGAAAGGATCTTTTAAAGAAATTAGGATGGACAGAAAGACAAATAAATGATTTACCTAAAAAGATACAAAAGGGTGAATTTACTATATATGATATGCTTGAATTAGCAAAAACCGCACAAGATAAAGGAATAATTGCAAAGGGATATGGATTCTGGCCAAGACCAAGAAAAGGAAATGACTTTTATATTTACTATTATAATTTTGGAGGAGAAATGCAAGATCCAAAGACTGGTAAACTAATATTAGTAAAAGATGCCTTAAGAAGATATTACCAACTTTTTGCAGATACAATCTTCAAATATAAAACTACACCAGAAAAATACATCGGTATGGAATGGAGAATATGGCATGAAAGTGTTGTAGCAGGAAAAGTTTTATTCTGGCAAGGAGGTACATGGCATTGGGCAGAATGGCAACAAGTTTATAAAGCAGATCCTGATGACATGGAAAAGAATGTAGGTTACGCATTGGTACCACCTGCAGAAAATGGAAAACCAGGCGTTACTTTAACTCACCCCTTGGTATACATGGTAACAAAGGATTCCAAATATCCAGAACTTGCTTTCAGACTTATTGCTTTAGCTATAAATCCTGTATTTGATGCAAGACATGCAGTAACAAGTGCTCATTTACCTGTATTAACATCTACATGGAAACAATCAACTTATTATAAGAATAAATTCCTCCGTGAAGTAGAATATATGTTAAAATTCACAACCTTTATTCCCAATAGCCCTGATTTTGGTACATATGATGAAATAGTTTTTAAGGGTGTTTCTGCAGTAGCTAATGGAGATGTAACACCAGAATCCGCAGTAGATATTGTAGTGAGAGATTTAGAAAATGCTTTAGGAGATAGGGTGATAATAAAATGATGCTTAAAATAAAGGACGGGGGAAATCCCCGTCCAAAAAAAATAAATTGGAATCTTCTTTTCTTTTTAGCTCCAGCAATAATTCTCATAATCATCTTCTTCTTCGTCCCAGTGTTTTTAACTTTCCTTATGAGTTTTACAAATATGAGCACAGCTACAGGGCTTACAGGCTTTAAAATAATAGGATTTAAAAATTATTTACAAATATTGAAAAGCCAATGGACATTAAAAATTCTTAAAAATACTTTGTTTTATGTATTTACAACTCTTTCTTTATTTAATGTAGGAACTGCACTTTTTTTGGCAATTTTCAGTACCCATATCTCTGAAAATGCAGGAAAATTTGTAAGAACTTTATGGCTTCTTCCAAGAATAACACCATCAGTGGTATACGCTACACTTTGGACGTGGTTTACTGCTGAAGCTCCTTATGGTGTTCTCAATCAATTCCTTTCTCCTCTTGGTATTTCTTCAAGAAATTGGCTTATGAGTACTCCCTGGGTTTTTATAATATTAATTAATGGTTTTGTGGGGGCATCTTTTGGTATGCTTATTTTTACTTCTGCCATTAAGAATATTCCTCCAGATTATATAATGGCTGCTCAGGTGGATGGGGCGTCTACTTTTCAAACTATAAGAAAAGTAATTCTTCCGATGATTCGTTGGCCTATTCTATTTGTAACAACTTATCAGACTCTCTCTTTGCTTACTTCTTTTGAATATATTCTTCTCACTACTGATGGAGGACCAGGATTTTACACTACAGAGGTTTGGGCATTATATGCTTATCATAATGCCCTATCTAATTATTATGGAAATACCCTTTTTGGATTTGGTGCTGCTTTATCAGTATTCTTGGTAATCTTAGGTATTATATTTTCAATTATTTACTTAAGAGTATTTAACTTTAGAGCCTTAATATCAGAACCAAAAATAGAGGTGTAATTAATATGGAAAACTATGGTTTTAAAGGACCCATACCAATTATTATTTTAATTCTGATATGTCTTCCCATAATTATTCTCTATGGTTGGCTGATATTATCTTCTTTTGCAGTTAGAATGGAAGGTTTAAAGCCGTATGGTTGGACCTTAAATAATTGGAAATTTTTGTTAGAAAAACCTACTTTTTTCTGGCAAGCTGGAGAAGAAAATCCTAATATTTGGGTCTATACATTTAATACTTTACTCTATTCCTTAGGAATAACTATATTTACAATATTCATTTGTACCACCGCGGGATATGCCATATCAAGACTTAGTTTTAGAGGAAGAAGGCCTCTTTTAGCTCTTACTATTATTCTTCATTCTTTTCCTAGTATTACTCTTTTAGTTGGAATATTTGTGGTTCTTTTATTTCTTGGATTATATGACCGTCTATTGGGGGTAATTTTAGTTAGAGTAGCCTTACAACTTCCTTTTGGTATCTGGATAATGAAAGGATTTTTTGATAGTATCTCTTGGGATGTGGAAATGGCATCCTTAGTAGATGGATGCTCAAGATTAAAAACTTGGTATAAAATAATGCTTCCTTTAGTTAGTCCAGGAATTTTGGCTCTTTCTGTATTTACCTTTCTATCTGGTTGGGGAGATTTTCTCTTCCCCTACATATTTATTCCATCAAAAACCAGTCAAACTTTATCAGTATATTTAAGAAGCTTAACTGCAGATGTTAGATTTGTAGATTACGGATTAGTTACTGCGGTAGGCCTTTATTATATGATTCCAATAATTCTCCTTTATATCTTTGCTCAAAAATATCTACTTAACATTTATACTGGAGGTACTAAAGGATGAGGATTCTTTTAGAAAATCTATCAAAACATTTTGGAAAAGTAAGAGCAGTAGATTCATTAAATTTAGAGATAAAAGAGGGAGAATTTTTGGTTCTTTTGGGTCCTTCAGGATGTGGAAAAACTACAACTCTTTTACTTATAGCAGGTCTTTATAAACCAACAAGTGGAAACATATATTTTGGAGAAAAAATAGTAAATAATCTTTCTCCAAAGGATAGAGGTATTGGGATGGTTTTTCAAAGTTATGCTTTATATCCACATATGAATGTTTATGAAAATATTGCTTTCCCTTTAACCTTAATGAAAAAATCAAAAAGTGATATAGATAAGATGGTAAGAGAAATAGTAAAATTTGTTCAATTAGATGAAGAATTGTTAGAAAGAAGACCAGGTCAGCTTTCAGGTGGTCAACAACAAAGAGTTGCGTTAGCAAGAGCTTTAGTGAAGGGGCCAAACATTTTATTATTAGATGAGCCTCTCTCAAACCTTGATGCAAAATTGAGGCTTATTATGAGAACAGAGATTAAACATTTACAAAAACACCTTGGGATTACTACTATTCTTGTTACTCATGATCAAGTAGAAGCAATGACTATGGGCGATAGAATCGCTCTAATGCAACATGGTAAAATTCAGCAAGTAGGAACACCTGATGAACTTTATAATCAACCTATAAATTTATTTACTGCAGGATTTATTGGAAGTCCCCCAATGAATATATACAATTCAAAAATAGGGAAAGATGATGAAGGATATTATGTATTAGTTGAGGAATCTTTTAAATTACGTTTCCCTGAGAAAATATTTAGAGAGTTAAAAGAAGAAAATATATTCTTAGGTATAAGACCTGAACATGTTTCAATATCTTTACAGCCATCAAATAATTTAATTTCAGGAATTGTTTATGTTACAGAACCCTTAGGAAGAGAAGTCCTTCTTAATATTCAAGTGGGAAAGGTTTTGTTAAAGAGTATAGCCCCACAAAATATTAAGCTTTCATCAGGAGATAAAGTCTGGATTAATTTTGATGTAAACTATTGTCATTTCTTTGATAAGAATGGAAATAGGATCAAGATTTAGAAAGGGAGACTACTTATGAGGATATTTTTATTTATCCTACTACTAATTATCCTATTGCCAAAAATAATATTGGGGAATGAAGATTTAAGTTTAGTAGTGAAATATGCACCAATAATAAGATTTGATGAGAAAGAACCCTTTTTGCCTGTAAGAATTGGATATACAATTTTTAAAAATTCAGGTAGGAGTCTCTCTTTTCCAAGAGATATAAAATTATCTAAAAATGAGATAGCAATAGAATATGCTATATATTGGGACTTTGATATTCAGCATCTTTATGAATTGGAACATGTTTGGGTGTACATAAAAGACAATAAGATAACAAAAGTTGAGGCAAGTTGGCATGGTGATTATAACGAGATGAAGGGAGTAGAGATTAGAGATAATCATCCTATATTATACTCTCAGCCAGGAAAGCATGCCTTTGCTCCTTCACCTTCTTGGTTTAACTCTTTCTTTTTTAAATATATTAGATATATTGCTCCTTGTAAAGATAACGCTGGAAGTGGTGGAATCCTCATAAAAGATATGTTTCAAGGGTTAATTAATAAAACTCCTGAAGATGATAAACTTGTGGAAAACTATCTTAAAAAATTCTCCTTTAATCCCACTTTTAATTTTTCTAAAGAATTCTTTGCAAATGAAGAACTTTATATTCCTTGGGAGAAACTTTTCAAGGAAATTCCTGAAAGAGTAAATTATTGGATTAAAAAAATAAGAGAAGAGGTTAAAGGATGATAATAAAGGGAATAGGAATAAACGGACATCCATCCTTATGGCAAGGAGACCTTAAAATTTTTGAAGAAGATTTAAAATTTGCACAAGAAATTGGTTTTGACTATATAGAGATTCCACCCCATGGATTAGATGTGATTTGCGGTGGGAAATTAAATTATAAGAGATTGGAAAAAGTTAAAGAGATAATGGGAAGATATAAATTAAAATATAATGTTCATGCTCCTGATATATTAAGTCTAATGGATAATGAGAGAGAAGAGCTTCATAAAAATGTATTTTTCAATGTCTTGGAATTTTCAAAAGAAATAGGAGCAAATTTAATAGTTTATCATGCAGGTTGGGTAACGAGTGATATTGCAAAAAATAAAGAATTATTTGAAAGATTAAAAGAAAAAGAGAGAGAAAGTTTAGCTTATTTTGCTGACATCGCAATGGATTATGGAATTTTGATCAGTGTTGAAAATTCAAATGTAGATCTTAATATTATTCAAGGCAAAATATTCTGCTATGGGGCTAATATTTATGAGTTGATAGATCAGATAAAAAAAATAGGCAAATCCAATGTAGGAATCACTCTTGATATTGGACATGGATATATTGCAAGTAAATATCTAAAATATGACTTTCTTTCTGCCATAAAAAGTGCAGAAAAATTTATAAATAACATTCATCTCCATGATAATTTTGGCGCTATCAATGATATAAGGGAAAATATACCTTATATGTATAGACTTAATTATGGTTTAGGAGATATTCATCTTCCTTTAGGTTGGGGAGAGATTCCTTTTGAGAAAATTTTTTCCATTATAAAACCTAATTTTGTGTATATAACCTTAGAATTAGAGCCAAGGCATAGGGATGAATATAAGAATAGTCTTGATTTTGCTAAAAAACTTTGTAATTTATTTTTGTAATTTTGGTATCGGTTGCATTTATATACTCTTTTGTGGTAAAATTTAAGTCAAAAATATAAAGATTGGGGGTTTATAGGATGAAGGCATTAGTTCTTTCTGCGGAATGGGTACCAAAACCTGGATATGTGGTTTCGGAGTTTGAAAAAAATACAGGGAAAGCTATAACGGGAAATAGTATATGGAAAAATCCCAAATTAGAACTAAAAGAGATTCCTGATCCAAAACCAGGTCCAAAAGATGTAATTATAAAGGTAAAAGCATGTGGAATTTGTGGATCTGATGTCCATTTTTATGAAACTGACAAAGATGGGTATATTTTATATCCAGGACTTACAAAATTTCCTGTAGTTATTGGGCATGAATTTTCTGGTGAGATTGTAGAAGTTGGAAAAGAGGTAAAAGACCTTAAAGTAGGAGATATGGTTACTGCAGAAGAAATGATATGGTGTGGTGAATGTATACCTTGTAGAAATGGGTATCCTAATCAATGTAAAAATTTAGAAGAGATTGGATTTACCATAAATGGAGCTATGGCAGAGTACATAGTTGTTGGTGCAAAATATTGTTGGAAAATAGATGAAATTGCAGAAAGATATGGAAATAAGGATAAAGCATTTGAAGCAGGATCCTTAGTAGAACCTACTTCTGTTGCCTATAATGGTATGTTTGTAAGAGCTGGTGGATTCAAGCCTGGTTCTTATGTAGCAGTTTTTGGAGCGGGTCCTATTGGTTTAGCAAGTATTGCTTTAGCAAAAGCAGGAGGAGCAAGTAAAGTTTTTGTCTTTGAGGTGTCAGAGACTAGAAGAAAATTAGCAAAAGAAGTAGGTGCAGATTTCGTTTATGATCCAAAAGAGGTGGTCCCTTCTGAAGTTATCATGGAAGAGACAAAGGGTTTTGGAGTTAGTATGCATATAGAGTCCGCAGGAGCGCCTTCTAAAACTATACCAGAAATGGAAAAGTCTCTTGCTATAGATGGGAAAATTGTTCAAATTGGAAGGGCTGCAGAAAGAGTTCCTATTTATTTAGAACATTTTCAGACTCATGCCAGCCAAATTTTTGGAGCACAAGGACATTCTGGATATGGAACTTTTCAAAATGTGATTAATCTTATGGCCTCTGGGAAGATCGATATGACAAAGATAATTACATCAAGATTTTCCTTAGATGATGCCTTAAAGGCTATGGAAAAGGCAACTCGTCGAGAAGATGGAAAAATTACTATAAAAATATAAGGGGGGTGGGAGAAAATGTCAGGAAAATGGAAAATTCCTCCTGGTGAAGGGCACATGGATAAGCCTTCTGGTTTATACTTTCAAAATATGACTATGAAGGAAATTCAAGAAAGATTAAAGAAATGTGATCTAATAATTATTCCTGTAGGTAGCACCGAAAATCATGGACCCCATGCATGTACAGGAGAAGATACTTTTTTAGTAACCCGAATGGCAGAATTAGTAGCACAAAAAACGGGATGTACCATAGCACAACCTATATGGTATGGTTCTCATCCATATCATCATATTGGAATGCCGGGAACTATTCCTGTTCCAGAAGAATATTTTATAGGTTATTTAAAGGCAGTGATTGCAGGTTTCTGGAATACGGGATTTAGAAAAATGATTCTTCTTAATGGGCATGGACAAGAATATGTAATCCCTACTGCTATTCATCAATGGGCAAAGCATTACCAACTTCCAGCAATAATAATTAACTTAAACTGGTATCATGCAATTCCTTATCATTTCAAAACTAAAGAAGATGGTGGTCCCTATGAAACCTATTTTATACATGCAGATGAGGTAGAGACTTCTTGGTCTCTTTGCCTTTTCCCAGAAATGATAAAAATGGAAGATGCTGTAGATACAAAGCCCTTTGGATTTCTTCCTGAAGGACATGTGGATAAGGCAGGAAATCTATTAAGAAGACCAATTGCATGGTATGGACATGTGGGGTGTGGTCCTATAGAGGTTTCTGCATACCCAGAAGGGGTTGTGGGAAGAGCAACCTTGGCTGATGCAGAAAAGGCAAGAGAAGGTGTAGAGGCATTATTAGACTATATAGAAAGACTCATAAATGACATAATGACTGCATATCCACCTGGAAAGCTTCCTCCCATAGAACTTCTCACTCAAAGAGACTCTAAAGAGGTGGAGGAATATCTTAAAGGACCACTAAATGGTGGAAAGCACATATACACCTTAGGAATGCCATAATTAAGAAACCAAAAGGGGGAGAAATCCCCCTTGACTTTTTCTTAATATTATTTTAAAATTGGTATCGGTTGCATAATTAATGTTAATCCACGGGGGATTCCCCTTGGATAAAATAAAAAAGGGGAGGTATAATGTTATGAAAAGATTCTTCCCTCTCTTAATCTTAATTCTCCTTATATCTTTTTTAGTTTTTCCAGCCTACTCCCAAGCTAAACGCTATAACATTTATGTAGTATCCCATGGCGGACCTGCAGATCCCTTCTGGGGAGTAGTAATGAAGGGAATGAAAGATGCAGCAGCAAAGTTTGGAGTAACAGCCTATTATCTTGGACCAGAGAAATTTAGTATTAAAGAATTTATTGACCTTTTAGAAAGTGCCATAGCAAAGAAACCTGATGGTATAGTAGTTACAATCACCAATCCTGTAGCATTAGATGAGCCATTGAGAAGGGCAATAAAGATGGGAATTCCTGTTATAGCTATAAATGTCCCTGATGACAGGCCACCAGAGAAAGCAATTCCATATCTTTGCTATGTAGGAATGGATGAGTACTTAGCTGGTGTATATGCAGCAAGAAGAATGCTTCAAGAATTTACTCCTAAGAGAGCAGTAATAGCAATACATGAGCCAGGACATGCAGGACTTGAGGCAAGGGCAAAAGGTATAAGTGATGTATTAGGAGAAAAGAAAATCCCTGTAGAGAAATTAGATATTGGAACGGATCCCACAAAAGCTTTAACCACATTAAAGGCATATCTTCAAAAGTATCCTGATACTGATGCTATATTCACATTAGGACCCTTAGGAGCTCATCCTGCTATTCAATTGGTGGAAGAAGAAAATTTAGTAGGAAAGGTTAAAATTGGTGCTATTGATTTGACAACAAGAATAACTGATGCAATAAAGAGAGGAGTTGTAGTATTTACTATTGATCAACAACAGTATCTGCAAGGATATCTACCAATACTTTTCTTAAAACTCTATTTAGATTATGGATTAATTCCACAAGAGAAAGTTCTTACAGGACCATTTGTGGTAGATAAAAATAATGTAAATAAAGTAGAAGAAACTGTAAAGAAAGGATACAGATAATTGATTTACAAATTCGACTCTTGGGGGTTCCAAAAGGAACCCCCTTTATTTTTAAGGAGGGTCTTTTATGATGGAGGTAAAAAGCATAGGGTCTTTTAAGGAGTTGAGTAAGATTTTTAAAATAAAAGAAATGGGCGCAATAATTGGTTTTGTTGTGATATTCATAGTTTTTTCCATCTTATCACCAGAATTTATAAGCTGGGGAAATTTATTATCTACTTTTACTATGGCTGCAGAGTTAGGGATTGTTGCTATAGGAATTACAATGTTAATGATCTCAGGAGAATTTGATTTATCAGTAGGTTCTACCTTTGCAGTAGTTCCAATGGTCTTAGCCTTATCAATAAATAATAAAATTAACCCCTTTTTAGGATTTATTTTTGGAATTTTTTTGGGAGCATTCATTGGATATTTAAATGGTATTGTTACTTTAAAAACTGAAATACCATCTTTTATAACAACCCTTGGAAGTATGATGTTTTTAAGGGGAATTCTTTTAGCGATAACTGGGGGATTTCCCATAATGCTTCAAGAGGATATTCCCTTCTTGAAATATTTTGGGGGAGTATGTATTGGAGGTTTAAGATATTCAGGTATTTGGTTTATTATTTTAGCAATAATTTTTGCCTTTATTCTTGAGAGAACAAAATTTGGAAATTGGACCTTTGCCACAGGGGGGAATTTACTTGCCTCGAAAGCATTAGGGATTAATACTAATAAAGTTAAACTTATGAATTTTATAATCTGTAGTTTTATGGCAGGACTTGCAGGAATTACTACCTTTGCAAGATTTAAGATTATTGATCCCACTTTGGGACAAGGAATGGAGCTCGAAGCTATCGCCTCTGCAGTTATAGGGGGAACTTTTCTTTCTGGAGGATATGGAAGTATAATTGGAACCTTTCTTGGGGCTTTCATGATAGGCATGGTAAGAAGTGGATTAGTGCTTGCTGGTGCTCCTGCATATTGGTATAGAGCCTTTATTGGTATTGTCTTGATTATTGCAGCAATTATAAATACAAAAATTAGAAAGAAAACTGCTGGATAAAAAGGGAAGGTGATGCTTAATGAATAATAACTTAGTAGAAATGAAAAATATTAAGAAAAATTTTGGGAAGGTGCAAGCTCTTCGTGGAGTTGATTTTAATATAGGGAGAAGGGAGATTGTAGGACTTCTTGGAGATAATGGGGCAGGAAAATCTACTCTTATAAAGATATTAGTAGGATATGAAAAAGCTGATGAAGGAGAGATATATTTTGAAGGGAAAAAGGTATTTTTTAATTCTCCTAAGGAAGCAAGGGAAATGGGAATAGAAACCGTTTATCAAGATTTGGCATTGGTTAATCTTCTTCCTATATGGAGAAATTTCTTTCTTGGGAGAGAATTAGTAAAGGGTGCTTTTTTATCTATAGATGAAATGAAAAAGATAACTTATGAATATTTAAAGGAGATTGGAATCTTTATAAGATCTCCTGAGGAGACAGTATTTTTCCTTTCTGGAGGAGAAAGACAAGCTATAGCTATTGCCAGAGCTATGTATTTTGGAGCAAAGCTTTTAATCCTTGACGAGCCTACCGCTGCTCTATCTGTGGGAGAAACTAAAAAAGTTTTAGAACATGTGATGAGGGTAAAGGAAAAAGGGGTTTCAGTTATTTTTATTACTCATAATATATATCATGTCTATGAAGTGGCAGATAGATTGGTAATTTTAGAAAAAGGTGTTAAAGTTGGAGATTTTAAGAAGGAAGATGTAACTCCCCAGGAGATTATGGGTATGATAGCAAGAGCTGCCGGAGTAATAGTATAGGAGGAATCAAAATGAAATTTTCTATAGTTATCACTACAAAGGATGCTGTATTTAATGCTTTAACTTTTAAAGGAAATTTAATAGAGGGGATAAGAATTGCAAAAGAGATAGGATATTCAGGAGTAGAATTGGCAATAAGAGATCCAAAAGTGATAGATTATAATGAGATTTTAAAAGTTTTAAAGGAAGAAGATATGGTAATATCTGCTATTGGAACAGGTAGAGCCTTTACAGAAGAAGGTTTATCTTTAAGTAGCTTTGAAAAGGAAATAAGAAGAAAGGCTATTGAAAGAATAAAAGAAGATATAAATTTAGCAGAAAAATTTAGTGCCTATGTAATTATTGGATTAATAAGAGGAAAGCCTAGGAAGAAAGAAGAAGCTTTAAAAATTTTGAAGGATAGCTTATTGGAATGTAGTGAATATGCGAAAAAATTAGGGGTCAAAATATTATTAGAGCCCATTAACTCTTTAGAAACAACTCTTCTTAATAAGCTTTCAGAAACTTATGATTTTATAAAAGACTTGAAACTTTCCAATATTGGTATTCTTGCGGATACTTATCATATGAGTAAAGAGGGTGAAAATATTTATTATGAAATAATAAAATATAAAGAAAAGATTTGGTATATTCATACTGCAGATGATAATCGTGGGATTCCTGGTACAGGAAATTTAAACTTTGAAGAACTTTTTAAGGCATTGAAAGATATTAAATATGATGGATTTATATCCTTAGAATGTATATCAGATCTATCTATAGAAGAAACTGCGGATAGGAATCTTAAATTTCTGAAAAAATTTATAGAATGAAAAAGATTATATTTATAGGGCATGTATCTAAGGATATAAATCAAGTTAAAAATACAATACAGATTATTCCAGGAGGTGGAGTATACTATGGATCTTTTGTTGCAAAATCTTTCTCTTGGGAGACTATTGTATTAACTAAAGGGAATTATAATGATAAAGAGCTTTTTAAAGATATGGAAGAATATGGTATAAAAGTAATTTGGAAATCTTCCGAAAATACCACTTCTATCAAAAATATTATCCTTACAGATAATCCTGATGATAGATTTAGCAAAATTATGAGTAGGGCAGATCCATTTAATATTAATGACATAAGAAATTTAGAAGGTGATATTATTCATATATCTCCTCTTTGGTTTGGAGAGTTTCCTGATGAGTTAATTGAAGAGGTTAGAAAAAAAGCTAAGATTATTGGATTAGATGCACAAGGATTTTTAAGACATATTGATAATAATGGAAATATGAGTTATAAAGATTGGGAAGAAAAGAGAAAATATCTTCCTCTTGTTGATGTTTTTAAGGTAGATGCAAGAGAGGCAGAAATTCTTACAGAAGAAAAGGATATGAAAAGGGCATTAAAAATTATTTCTCATTATGGACCTCATGAAATTCTTCTTACATATAGAGATGGAATTATGCTTTTTGTAGAGAATAACATCTATGAAGAAAAGTTTGGAAAATGGAATTTAGAAGGAAGAACAGGAAGAGGTGATACTGCTCTTTCCTCATATATTATTCATAGACATTTAGGTTATGAAGAGGCATTACTCAAATCTGCATTAATTACTACAGAAAAGATGCAAAGAACAGGACCCTTCAAGCTTTAAATAATTTCTGTCTTAAAATTCTGTGGTGATTTACCTACATATTTTTTAAACTTATATATATAAAACATAGTGTCAAGAATTTTGGAGAATGTTCAAAAAATAGACAAGCTTGAAAATAATAGGGATATAGTTGTATAAAGAAGAAGAGAGGAAAGAATTAAAAGGAGCTGATATACCGTGAAAATGGAAAGAATACCTTTTGAAGAAATAAGAAAAATAAAAAAAATTTTTAAAGGATAAAAAGATAGAAGAAACAAAGAAAAAGAGAGGAAGGCCAAAGAAATATAAAGATGATATTATCTTTACATCTCTTCTTTTTATGAAATCAAAAGGAAAGAATAAAGAAAGTAACACCTCATAAGGATTCTTTTAATTTGGCTTTTTAAACTCCCCTTCTAAAAGTGTTTTCTTTTCTTTAATAGGAATTATTAGAACATTCTCAAATTTGCTTGAAAAATTTTAATGGTTTGTTTATAATATAATACAAATAAATTTCATATTATACAAAGTAGGTGTTAAGAAGGTTAAAAATTTTTAGATTTTGCTTTGTTTTTCTTTTATTAAAAAACTTAGTTTGGGGGGATTTAAAAAATGAGAAGAAATTTTAGATTATTGATGATCTTGTTAGTTTTAGTCTGTTTCTTATTAGCCATTTCTCCAGCTCAACAGCAGGTTACTTTAAGAATTATTTGGTGGGGCTCTCAGGATAGACACAATAGAACTTTAAAAGTTATTGATTTATTCCAAAAGAAGTATCCCAACATAAAGATAGTAGCTGAGTATACTGGGTGGTCTGAGTATTATACAAAGCTCACTACTATGGCTGCTGGTGGTAATTTACCAGATATAATGCAACAGGATCATGCCTATCTAAGAGGATGGGTAGAAAAAGGATTTTTGCTTCCTTTGGATGATTTAGTGGCTCAAGGAGTAATAAATCTCAAGGATGTGGCAAAAAATATAGTAGATGCTGGAAAATTATATGGAAAACTTTATGCTATAAACTTAGGTAATAACTCTCAAGCCTTTGCTATTGATCCTGAAGTCTTTAGAAAAGCAGGTGTACCTTTACCTCCAACTTTATGGACATGGGAAGATTTCAAGAGAATTGCAAGAATAATTCATAGAAAACTTGGTATATATGGAGCAGCAGAAAACTTAGGAGACCATAACGTATTTAGAGTATGGACTATAGAAAATGGTGGATATCTATTTAGTGAGGATGGAAAATCTCTTGGATATGAAGATGATAATGTTTATGCCAGCTTCTATAGAATGCTTCTTGAATTACAAGATGAGGGTGTAATTCCATCAAGAGATGTGGAAGTAGCAAGAGGAAGCGTAAGCCCTGAGCAAAGATTCATTTGTCTTGGAAAATCTGCCATGCAATTTACATGGAGTAACCAGCTTACCGCTATGAGTCAAGCTCTAAAAGGAAAACAATTAAGACTCTATATGCTTCCTACACTAAATGGAAAAGTAGGTAACTTCTTAAAGCCTTCTATGTTTTTTGCAATAAACGCAAAAACTAAATATCCAAAAGAAGCTGCGACCTTTATAAACTTCTTTATCAATGATATTGAGGCAGCAAAGATATTAATGGCAGAAAGAGGAGTGCCTATTTCTAAGAAAGTACAACTTGCTCTAAAACCCCTTCTCACTCCAGTGGAGAAAGAGATGTTTAATTTCATATCTGTAGTTGAAAAATATGGAGCTCCAACTCCAGCACCTGATCCAGAAAGATGGCAAGAGATTTATAACAACGTATATACTCCTCTTTATGATCAAATTATGTACAAGAAGATTACCCCAGAAGAAGCAGCAAAGAAGTTTAGAGAACAAGTAATGCAGATATTAAAAAGGTAAGTAGATCTTATTGGGGGAAGGGAGTTTGCCTCCCTTCCCTATTATATTTTGAGGAGGTAATAGAGGATATATGAAAAACATTTCTAAGAAGAAAAAACATGATTTACTTATGGGGTATCTTTTTGTAAGCCCTTGGTTGATAGGTTTCATTGCCTTTATAATTTTTCCTCTTGTAACTTCTTTGTACCTTTCATTTACCAGATATGATATTTTGACTCCACCAAGATGGATTGGGCTTCAGAATTGGATAAGAATGTTTACACAAGATCCCAGATTTTGGAATGCTACAAAGGCGACCTTTAAATATGTTTTATTTGAAGTACCATTAAGGCTTACTTTTGCTTTTATTGTTGCTCTTATATTTAGTATGAAAGAAAGTAAAGTTCTTAATTTATATCGTGCTATCTATTATATACCTTCTCTTATTGGTGGAAGTGTTGCTATAGCAGTAGTCTGGAGACAGATATGGGGATATGATGGAATTATTAATGCTCTTCTTTCTATTTTTGGAATTCATGGTATAAATTGGCTTGGAGATACTCGTACTGCTATATGGACTCTTATTTTACTTGCAGTTTGGCAGTTTGGATCTCCTATGTTAATATTTTTGGCAGCGTTAAAACAGGTTCCTACTGAGCTTTATGAAGCTGCAACCATTGATGGTGCAAGTTTTTGGAAAAGACTCACATCTATTACTCTTCCTATGATTACACCAGTTATTCTTTTTAATCTTATTAACCAGATGATACATGGTTTTATGGCCTTTACACAGTCCTATATTATTACTCAGGGAGGTCCCTTGGATTCAACTTTGTTCTATGCAGTTTACATGTATAGGAAGGCTTTTAATGATTTTGAAATGGGTTATGCTTCAGCGCTTGCCTGGTTTATGTTAGCTTTGGTTGGCTTATTCACTATTATCATTTTCAAGACCTCTAATCGTTGGGTTTATTATGAAGCAGAGGAGGGAGTATAAGTGAAAAGAAAAACTTTGAATAATATTATTTATTATACCTTTGTTACTCTTCTTGCCTTTATTATGGTATATCCAGCCTTGTGGATGTTAAGTAGCTCTTTTAAACAGCCATGGGAGATTTTTAGTGATGTTTTAAATCTTATACCCAGGGAGCCCACAATAAACAACTATATAGAGGGATGGAAGGGATTTGGTGGTATAACATTTGCTACATTCTTTAAAAACTCCTTTATATTGGCAGGGCTTAATACTATTGGAACAGTTATATCTTCAACTCTTGTAGCCTATGGGCTTGCCAGAATTCCTTTTGCAGGAAGAAAAATTATATTTACCACTGTAATTCTTACATTGATGCTTCCTATGCAGGTTCAGATTGTACCAAGGTATATTTTATTTTCTAAGCTTGGATGGATAAATACATTTAAACCTCTTGTAGTACCCGCATTTCTTGGGGGTCCTTTCTTTATATTTATGATTATGCAGTTTATTAGGGGAATACCTAAGGAACTTGATGAGTCTGCGTTTATTGATGGAGCAGGAAGATTTGGTATTTTTTATCATATTATTCTCCCCAATTTAAAACCAGTAGTTACTACTGCCACCATATTCTCTTTCTATTGGGCATGGAATGATTTCATGGGACCTTTGGTATATTTAAATAGTCCTGAAAAATATCCAGTATCAGTGGCATTAAGAGCTTTTTCAGATCCTTCTGCAGTAACTAATTGGGGAGCAGTTTTTGCTATGTCTACTTTATCTTTACTTCCTGTGCTTATATTATTTGTATTCTTCCAGAAATATATCGTACAAGGTGTAACTACATCAGGACTCAGAGGATAGAAGGGAGGAGAAATTGAAAAATGGATAATGTAAAGATAGCTTACATTGGTGGAGGATCTAAGGGTTGGGCTTGGAAGTTTATGGCAGATCTTGCTCTTGAAGAGAGTTTTTCTGGGGAAGTGAGACTTTATGATATAAATTTTGAGGCTGCAAAAACTAATGAGATTATTGGAAATAGAATAAGTGAGCAGAAATCTGCCAAAACTAAATGGAGATATAGAGCAGTAAAAGAGATAGGGGAAGCGTTAGAAGGTGCAGATTTTATTGTTATTTCTATTCTTCCAGGCACATTGGATGAAATGGAGATAGATGTACATCTTCCAGAGAAGTATGGTATTTATCAGTCAGTGGGTGATACACCTGGACCTGGAGGAGTTATAAGAGCCTTAAGAACTATACCTATATATATAGAATTTGCTGAGGCTATTAGAAAATACTCTCCCACTTCCTGGGTTATTAATTACACAAATCCTATGGCTCTTTGCGTGAGGACTCTATATGCAGTATTTCCTAAGGTAAAAGCCATAGGTTGTTGCCATGAAGTTTTTAAAATTCCTAAGCTTTTGTCTCTCATGTTAAAGGAAAAGGAGAATATTGATGTTTCTCCTTCTGAGATAAGGCAAAATGTTTTAGGAATTAATCATTTTACATGGGTAGATAAGATTTCTTACAAAAATAAGGATTTATTACCTATTTATGGTGAATTTGCCGAGAAATATTATTATGAGGGTTATGAAGAAGAGAAAGGTAGATGGACATGGGACTATTTTTCATCTGCTAATAGAGTAAAATTTGATCTTTATAAAAGATACGGAATAATTGCAGCTGCTGGTGATAGACATTTGGCAGAATTTTTCCCTGCCTACTGGTATTTGGAAAATCCTGAAAAAGTAAAAGAATGGAAGTTCTCCCTAACTCCTGTATCCTTTAGAAGACAGCAAGCAAAAGAGCTTTATGAAATGAGTCAAAAGCTTGCTAATGGAGAGATGGAATTTCCTATTAAACCTTCTGGCGAGGTAGGAGTCCAAATAATGAAAGCTCTTCTTGGTCTTT
>JAPYWU010000151.1 GCA_028276205.1 Dictyoglomaceae bacterium
GTCCTCCAAGGGCTTCAGCCACATCTCTCCAAGTAATCTTTAATGCTTCTTCAATTGTTTTTCCTTTTACCATTTCTGTCATCATAGATCCTGTAGCAATATTTGAGGCACACCCAAAAGATTGAAATTTTATATCTGTGATAATATTAGTCTCTTTATCTACTTTAATATATACTGCTATCTGATCCCCACAAGCAGGACTACCTTCTATAGCAAATCCATCTGGGTTTTCTATAACTCCTACATTTCTCGGATTTCTAAAATGCTCCAAAACAATATCAGAATACTTTAAAATCATTATATATTTCCTCCTTTTCCTACCATTTTAGTATGCTTTTGATTAGATTTTACAATATAATTTTTCATACTGCAAGAACTATTAAAAAATAGCTTTGACAACAATTATTATATAATTTATACTATTTTAGTATATTTTTAGGAGGTGAATTATCATGAAAAGAGAAGTATATTTAGATTATGCAGCAACAACTCCTATAAGACCTGAAGTCTTTCAGGCTATGGAACCATATCTGACAAAAGAATTTGGCAATCCATCCAGTATCCATCATTTCGGAAAACAAGCAAGAATTGCTATAGAAGAAGCAAGAGAAAAAATTGCTAAAGCTTTAGGAGCAAAAAACGAAGAGATTATATTTACCAGTGGGGGAACAGAATCCAATAATATGGCTCTAAAAGGAGTAGCATATGCCCTTTCTGATAAAGGAAAACATATAATTACATCTTCCATAGAACATCATGCCATATTAGAACCATGTCATTTCTTAGAGAAGCTTGGATTTGAGATAACCTATTTACCAGTTGATAAGGAAGGATTTATTGATCCAGATTCGTTAAGAAAGGCAATAAGAAAAGATACTATTCTAATTTCAATAATGCATGCCAACAATGAAATCGGCACCATTGAACCAATAGAGGAACTTACAAAAATTGCCAAAGAGTATGAAATATATTTTCATACTGATGCAGTGCAAACCGTTGGTCATATACCTGTAAATGTAGATAAATTAGGAGTTGATCTATTATCCATCTCTGCCCATAAATTTTATGGTCCAAAAGGGATTGGAGCACTATATATAAGAAAAGGGACAAAGATACATCCTCTTATCCATGGTGGAGAACAAGAACAAAGAAAAAGAGCAGGTACTGAAAATGTAGCAGGTATTGTAGGAATGGGTAAAGCTATTGAAATCTCAATTTTAGAGCTTGATAATGAGAGGGAAAGATTAATTAATCTTAGAGACTATTTTATAAAAGAGGTAGAAAAACGAATAGAAGAAGTTTATCTTAATGGACCGAGAGAAATAAGGCTACCTAATAATATAAATTTTAGTTTTGCCTATATAGAAGGTGAATCCATACTTCTTAATTTAGATTTAGAAGGAATAGCTGTATCTACAGGTTCCGCTTGCAGTTCTGCTTCCCTTGAACCATCCCACGTTCTTTCAGCAATAGGTCTTCCAATAGAACTTGCCCATAGTGCGGTAAGGTTTACCTTAGGACACTATACTACAAAGGAAGATTTAGACTATACCTTAGAAGTATTAGAAAAAACTGTAAAAAGATTGAGAGATATATCACCATATAAACAAGGATGGAAAATAAAACAGTAATTTTATGATAAAATAATAAAGAATTTTCAAACTTATAAGGAGAAACACATGGAAAATAGAATTAAAGCTCGCATAAGAAAACATGATTTTGTTATTAAAATGATAGAAGAATTTCTTATAGAAGATATTAAAAAGCTTGCTGAAATAATTGTAGATGGATATAGAAAAGGAAACAAGGTTATATTATTTGGAAATGGGGGAAGTGCTGCTGATGCCCAACATATTACTGCAGAACTTGTGGGAAGATTTCTAAAAGAAAGACGCGGTATTCCAGCTATCTCATTAACTACAAACACGTCTAACCTTACATCCATATCTAATGATTATGGTTTTGAAGAGGTATATGCAAGACAAATAGAAGCTATAATGAATAAAGGAGATATAGTTATAGGAATAACTACATCTGGAGAATCACCTAATATTATAAAAGGATTAGAAAAGGCAAGAGAACTTGGAGGATATACAGTTGCTTTAACCGGAAAAAATGGAGGAAAAATCACCAATTTTGCCCATCTTTCCATAATTGTACCCTTTCATATGACTCCTCATATTCAAGAGGCCCATATAACTATTGGTCATATTCTATGTGACCTTATAGAAGAAGCATTGTTTCCATCAAAAAGAGTTGCTTGTTTCTTAGATAGGGATGGAACAATTAATATAGACAAGGGTTATGTTTATAAGATAGAGGATTTGGAACTTATTCCTGGGGTTATAGAAGCATTAAAACTTTTACAAAAAAAGTACCTTTTAATAGTTGTTACCAATCAATCAGGAGTTGAAAGAGGCTACTATACGAAAGAAGATGTAGAAAAGTTTCATAGATATCTATATTACATCCTATCTAAGGAGGGTGTATATATAGATGATTTTTATTATTGTCCCTACCTTGAAGGAGAATGTAGAAAACCAAATCCAGGTATGCTGTTAGAAGCAGCAAAAGATTGGAATATAGATCTAAAAAATTCTTATATGATTGGAGATAAAACAAGTGATATTGAAGCTGGTAAAAATGCAGGTTGTAAAACCATAATTATAGGAAAAGAGGATATAACTGCTGATTACTCTGCTAAAGACTTGATGGAGGCAGTAAAATGGATCTTAAATCAAGACTCATAGAAATTATTAAATCGTGGAAAGGTAAAAAAATAGCGGTCATTGGAGACATAATGTTGGATGAATACATAATAGGAAAAATTGAAAGGATTTCACCTGAAGCTCCTGTTCCCATATTAGAGGTTGAAGAAGAAAGACATGTATTAGGAGGAGCAGCTAATGTAGCAAACAATATAAAAGCTCTAAATGGAGAACCTATTCTTTTTGGGGTTATTGGAGAAGATCAAGGAGGAGAAAAAATTATAAATCTTCTATCTAATAGAAATATAAAACATATATTAGTTGCAGACAAAGAAAGACCTACCACCTTGAAAACAAGACTTATAGCTTTAAATCAACAAATAGTAAGAATGGACCGAGAGAAAAAACATCCAATAAATAATGATATACAGGAAAAACTCATATCAGAATTTAAAAAACATATAAATGAAATAGATCTTATAATTCTCTCTGATTATGCAAAAGGAGTCTTAACTCCAGAAATAACCCAAAAAATAATAAATATAGCCAAAGATAATAATAAAGAGGTAATTGTAGACCCTAAAGGAAAAGATTTTTCTAAATATGAAAATGCCACCCTTATCACTCCAAATGAGAAAGAAGCAAAAATCGCTACAAATATGGAGGAAGAATGGGATTTAATTAAAGGTGCTCAAAAACTTATGGAGATAATTAAAGGAAAAGGAATAGTTATAACAAGAGGAGAAAAAGGTATCTTCCTTTTAGAGAATAATAAATTTTTTGAAATTCCTGCTTTAAAATCTGAAGTAAGAGATGTAACAGGAGCTGGAGATACCGTTATCTCTGTCCTATCATTAGGTTTATCCACAGGCACAGATATCCTTTCTGCTTGTATAATTGCTAATTTTGCTGCAGGTTGTGTAGTGAGAAAATTTGGTACAAGTACCTTATCAACTGACGAACTAATCTCAATAATTCCTGAAAAAATTGAAATACAAAATAACCATGTTATCTTCTGATAGAAAAATCAAAAAAATTGAAGAGCTAAAAGATATTATTGATATTCACAAAAAACAAGGAAAACTAATAGTCTTTACTAATGGTTGTTTTGAAATTTTGCATCCTGGACATATAAAACTTTTAGAAGAAGCAAAAAATTATGGTGATATTCTCGTGGTAGGTATAAATAGTGATGAGTCTGTAAAAAGAATAAAAGGGGAAAAAAAACTAATATTTGATGAAAAAAGTAGAATGAAAATTATCTCAGCTTTAGAATGCGTTGATTACGTCACTCTTTTCAATGAAAACACTCCAGAAAATTTAATAAAAATCATAA
>JAPYWU010000152.1 GCA_028276205.1 Dictyoglomaceae bacterium
TAACAAGGAGAATATATTGAAATATTTTGATCTCCTTCTGAAGATTAAAGAAGCAACAGCAAGGTCTGAAAATCTTGACGACTGTATAAATAGAATAAATAATGAACTTAGACCTTTTAAGCTAAACATTTATTACCATCCAAGTCCAAAATATGCAAATTCAGAAAATGAATTCTCAAAACTTATACAAACATCGGAAAAACCTTTAACGATAATAATCAAGGGAGAGGAGAAGCTTACAAATTTAGACATTAGTCTATTTGAGATTATCTACCTTGAAATAAAGGAATTTTTAAAAGATTTAGAAGTTAAAAATAAAAAAGAAAATATAAGAAAAATCTTAGAAAAGATATTAGAAGAAATAGAAAAAGTAGTAAGCTATACATCTGCAAACATTGGAATACTTTATGAAGATAAAATTAAATTTTTAGCTTTTAGAGGATATGAAAAATACAATGCAGAAGAGTTTATCAAGACCTTAGAATTGACAGAAAAAGATTTTTACACAATAAAAACCGTTATATCCACAAAAAGTCCTCTACTTATTGAAAATACTGATGAATATCCCAATTGGGTATATATACCAGAGACATCTTGGATTAAATCTCATCTAATAATTCCTATCATATATAACAACAAACTTATAGGTATTATAGGTCTTGATAGCAACAAACCCTATGCTTTCACTCAAGAAGATATAGAAAAACTATCCTTTATGATACCTATTATCGGTCTTGCAATAGAAAATGCCAAGTTATATGAACAATTAGAAAAAGAATTGGAAGAGAAAACTATAGAAGAAAAAAGAGCAAGATCTTCATTATATCAAGTGATAAAAGTATCAGCAGAGCTTGTAGAATTAAAAGATCCATATACTTCTGGACATCAAAAAAGGGTTGCTAAAATATCTTCAGTAATAGGGAAAATACTGGGTTTTTCTCAAGAAAGGATAAGGTTCTTAAATATTTGTGCTTTACTACATGACATAGGAAAGCTTGCTATTCCCTCTGAGATTTTAAACAAGCCTGGTCCCCTATCTCCCCTGAAAAAGCGCCTCGTAAATACCCATACAGAAATAGGTTATAATATCTTGAAAAGGATAAATATTTTAGGAGAAGTGGCCCCTGTAATATATCAACATCATGAAAGATTAAATGGATCAGGATATCCTTTGGGACTTAAAAATGGAGAAATTCTTATAGAAGCAAGAATCATAGCAGTAGCAGATGTGGTAGAAGCCATGACATCTCATAGACCTTATCGTCCTGCCTTACCTTTAGAAGTTGCAATAGATGAAATTAAAAATAATAGGGGTATTTTATATGATCCTGATGTAGTTTCTGCTTTATTATATGCAATAGACAAAGGGAGGATAAGACTATGAATTTAAAAGAGATGATTAAAGAGATCTTACCAGAAGTAATTGAGCTTAGAAGAGATTTTCACATGTATCCTGAGTTAGGATTTCAAGAATTTAGAACTTCTGAAAAAATAGCAGATTATTTAGAAAAAAATGGAATCGAGGTAAGGAAAAATATAGCTAAAACAGGAGTTTTAGGGTTATTAAGGGGAAAAGAAAATGGAAAGACCATCTTATTTAGAGCAGATATAGACGCTTTACCATTGGAAGAATTAAATAATGTATCATATAAATCTCGCAATCCGGGAGTTATGCATGCATGTGGACATGATGGGCATACAGCCATATTATTAGGTACTGCCAAAATTCTTAGTAAACTTAGAGACCAATTAAAAGGAAATGTTAAGTTTGCCTTCCAACCTGCTGAAGAGCTTCCCCCAGGCGGTGCAGAACTTATGATTAAAGAAGGGATTCTTGAAAATCCATATGTAGATAAAGTTTATGCATTACACCTTTGGAATCTTTTGCCAAAAGGGAAAATTGCAATAAGAAAAGGGGTATTCTGCGCTCAAGCAGATGCCTTTACTATAAAGATAAGAGGAAAGGGAGGACATGGCTCTGCTCCTCATCACAGTATTGATCCCATTATCGTGGCTGTAAATATAGTTCAAGCTCTCCAAGCCATACCCGCAAGAGAAATAGATCCATTAACTCCTTTTGTATTAAGTGTTTGCAAAATTCAAAGCGGTAATACCTTCAATGTAATTCCAGAGGAAGCGGAAATAGAAGGTACTGTAAGAAGCTTTGATCAAAAAATAGCAGAAAAGGTGGCAGATAGAATTAAAATCATATCTCAAAAAATAGGAGAAGCCTTTGGATGTAAGGTAGATTTGGAATATCAATTTGGGTATCCTCCAGGAAGAAATAATGATCATGAGACAGAATTTGTTAAAAATGTAGCAAAAGAAGTTATAGGAGAAGAAAATATAGAGGAAATGAATCCTTCTATGGGTGGAGAAGATTTTTCATACTTTTTGGAAGAAAGACCTGGAGCCATGTTTTTCCTTGGATCAAGAAATGAAGAAAAAGGCCTTATTTATCCCCATCACTCTGCCTATTTTGATTTTGACGAGGAAGTTATGGCAATAGGTATAGAAATCTTTGTTAGAATAGCACTACAAAATCTGATATAATTTTTTTGAAAATAAAAAATAGTAAGAGGGAGGAAGTAATAAATGGCTAACTTAGATAAAACTATATTTAGAATGTATGATATAAGGGGAGAAGTACCAAAAAATCTAAATAGAGAAGTGGCCAAAATAATTGGAAAAGCCTATGCAGAATTTATTAGAAAAAGAATAAATAAAGAAGATCTAAAGGTCTCAGTAGGAAGAGATGCAAGATTATCTTCAAAAGAACTTTCAGAAGGACTAATTGAAGGCTTAAGATCGTCTGGAATAAGCGTCATAGATATAGGGCTCTGTCCTACACCACTTCTTTATTTCTCCCTTTTCAAGCTTCCTGTAGATGGCGGTCTTATGATTACAGGAAGCCATAATCCACCCCAATTCAATGGTATGAAAATCTGTGTAGGAAAGGAAACTATTTATGGTCCTCAAATTCAGGAGTTATACGAGATAGCCATAAATCTTAAGGGTCAGAAATCAGGTAAAGAGGGCACCTATGAAACTTTTGATATCATATCTTCATACAAAGAATTTCTTCTTAATGAATTTGGAAATTCTGCCATAACAAAGCTCCCTAAAGGAAGCATAAAATTAGTTGTGGATTCTGGAAATGGATGCGGGGGATTGGTAGCCCCTGATGTACTCAGAAAACTTGGAATTGAAGTGATTGATTTATTCTCAGAACCTGATGGAAACTTTCCCAATCATCACCCAGATCCTACAGTAATTGAAACTCTAAAGACATTAAGAGAAACTATCTTAAAAGAAAAGGCTGATTTTGGTATAGCCTATGATGGAGATGCTGATAGACTAGGGGTCGTAGATGAAAAAGCAGAAGTAGTATATGGAGATAGATTAGCCTATATCTTTGCCAAAGGAATATTAAAAGAAAGGCCAGGAGGAAAAATTATAGGAGAAGTAAAATGCTCCAAATATCTTTTTGACCTAATAGAAAAATTAGGAGGAGTTCCAGTATTATCTCCTGTAGGCCATTCCCTAATTAAGAAAAAGCTAAGAGAAGAAAATGCACTTTTTGCAGGAGAAATGAGTGGACATATATTCTTTAATGATAGATTCTTCGGATATGATGATGCCATCTATGCAACCATGAGACTTTTGGAGCTATATGCAATAGAAAAGCTTAATAATCCAAATTTTGTTTTCTCCGATTTTCTTAAAGAATTCCCCAAGGTATATGCATCACCAGAGCTCAGAGTCCATTGCAGTGAAGAGAAAAAATTTGAGATCATTAAGACTTTCTTTGATAGATTAAAAGAAAAGTATCCTGAAATAGAAAAAGATATACAGAAGGTTATAACAATAGATGGTGTAAGAATTGAATTTTCTGATGGCTGGGCATTAGCCAGAGCAAGCAATACAGAACCAGTTATTGTATTAAGATTTGAAGCAAATTCTCCCGAAAAGTTAGAATTTTACCATAAGATTTTTGAAAGTATAATCAA
>JAPYWU010000153.1 GCA_028276205.1 Dictyoglomaceae bacterium
TACAGAGCAGGCAAGTCCAGTCAACTTAGTAAGTACAAGGCCATTGATGGCAGCAGTTAGAGAGTTCTTTAATAGAAATCCATTATCCCAATTTATGGATCAAACAAATCCACTTTCAGAACTAGCTCATAAGAGAAGAATAAGTGCTTTAGGACCTGGAGGATTAACTCGTGAAAGAGCCACCTTTGAAGTAAGAGATATACATCCATCCCATTATGGTAGAGTATGTCCTATTGAAACACCAGAAGGTCCTAATGCAGGTTTAATAAACTATCTTTCCACATTAGCGATAGTGGATGAGTATGGTTTTATTAGAACACCATATTATAGAGTAAAAGATGGAAAAATTATTAACGAGATAATATATCTTTCTGCTACTGACGAGGAAAAATATACCATTGCTTCTTTCGATGTTCGTCTCAATGAAGATAAGGAAATAATTGATGAATTAGTACACGCTAGAAGAAAGGGTAAATTTATTCTCTGTTCTCCTAAGGAAGTAGATTTTATTGGTGTTTCTCCATATCAAACAGTGAGTATTTCTACAGCTTTAATACCTTTCCTTGAGCACGATGATGCTAACCGTGCTCTTATGGGAGCTAACATGCAAAGGCAAGCTGTCCCCTTGGTAAATACAGAACCACCACTTGTTGGTACAGGTATAGAAGAGACAGTAGCAAGAAATACTGGAGTGATGGTGATTTCAGATGTGGATGGTGTAGTAAAAAGAGTAACTTCATCCGAAATAGTTGTAGAAACGGATGATAAAAAGGAGAAAAAATATAACTTAATAAAGTATAGAAGAACTAATCAAGGAACTTGTTGGAATCAAAGGCCAATTGTTGAGGTTGGTCAAAGAATTAAAAAAGGTGATATCCTTGCAGATGGCCCATCTACATCTAAGGGTAGACTTGCTCTTGGAAGAAATGTTCTTGTGGCTTTTATGCCATGGGGAGGTTATAACTATGAGGACGCTATTATTATTAGTGAAAGACTTGTAAAAGAAGATATTTTTACATCTATTCATATCGAGGAATATGAGATAAAGGCAAGAGATACAAAATTGGGACCTGAGGAAATTACAAGGGATATACCTAATATAAGTGAGGATGCTATAAGGTATTTAGATAAGGATGGAATAATAATGATAGGTGCAGAGGTGGGTCCTAATGATATATTAGTTGGAAAAGTTACTCCAAAAGGAGAAACTGAGCTCACTCCAGAAGAAAGGTTACTCAGAGCAATTTTTGGAGAAAAATCAAGGGAGATAAAAGATACTTCTTTGAGAATGCCTCATGGTGAATGGGGTAAAGTAATAGATGTTAAGGTTCTAACAAGAGAAAATGATGATGAATTACCTCCAGGTGTAAATAAGATAGTTAAGGTAAGAGTCGCTCAAATTAGAAAGATTTCTGTAGGAGATAAATTGGCAGGAAGGCATGGTAATAAAGGTGTAATTGCTACCATATTACCAGAAGAGGATATGCCTTTCTTAGAGGATGGTACTCCCGTAGATATAATATTAAATCCTTTAGGAGTACCTTCTCGAATGAATGTAGGACAGATTCTTGAAACCCATTTAGGATGGGCTGCTAATGAACTTGGTATTTATGCTATAGTGCCACCTTTTGATGAGGTATTAGGAGAGAATAGATCCGCAAATCTTGTTAAGGGGATGTTGAGAAAAGCGGGCCTTCCAGAAGACGGACGTGTAACTCTTTATGATGGAAGAACTGGTGAACCTTTTGATCAAAAAATTACCGTAGGTTATATGTATATAATGAAGCTCATACATCTTGCTGATGATAAGATTCATGCAAGATCTGTTGGTCCTTATTCTCTTGTAACTCAACAACCATTAGGTGGTAGAGCTCAATTTGGAGGTCAAAGATTTGGAGAGATGGAAGTTTGGGCTTTAGAGGCTTATGGAGCTGCCCATACTTTAGAAGAAATGTTAACCTATAAATCTGATGATGTGACAGGAAGGACTGAAGCTTATTCTGCAATTGTGTCAGGAAATCTTATAAAAGAACCAGGTATTCCTGAATCCTTTAAGGTTCTTGTAAGGGAATTACAGGGATTAGGTATAAAAGTCTCAGCCTATATTGGTAATAAGTTAGTAAATCTTTATAAGCTTGAAAATGAATCTTAAGGAAGGGGAGGATTAGACCTTGAGAATTAAAGATTTTGATAAATTAGTTTTTGGATTAGCTTCTCCGGAAGATATATTGAGTTGGTCTTATGGAGAGGTTAAAAAACCTGAAACAATAAACTATAGAACTTTTAAGCCTGAAAGAGATGGCCTTTTTTGTGAGAAAATATTTGGTCCAGTCAAGGATTATGAGTGTCATTGTGGAAAATACAAAGGGCAAAGATATGAAGGTATAACTTGTGATAGATGTGGAGTTACGGTTACAAAAAGTGATGTTAGAAGAGAGAGAATGGGGCATATAAAATTGGCGGTACCTGTAGTTCATATATGGTATTTTAAAAATGTACCTAACTATATAGGATTACTCTTAAATATAAGCAGTAAGCAATTGGAAGAGGTTATTTATTACCATTCATATATAGTTTTATCTCCAGGAGATACACCATTACAAAAAATGCAGATTCTTACAGAGGAAGAATATGAGAAAGCTCTGAATGAATTTGGTAATAGCTTTAAAGTAGGTATGGGTGCTGAAGCTATTAAAAAGCTTCTTAAAGAATTAGATCTTGAAGAACTTTCTTATGATTTAAGAAAACAGATAAATGAATTACAAGGACAAAAGAAAGCAAAACTTATTAAAAGATTAGAGATTGTGGAGAGTTTCAGATTATCTGGAAATAAACCTGAGTGGATGATATTAGATGTATTACCAGTAATACCACCAGATTTAAGGCCTATGGTTCAACTTGAAGGAGGAAAATTTGCTACTTCAGACTTAAATGATCTTTATAGAAGAGTAATAAATAGAAATAACAGGCTTGCAAAACTTTTAGAAATAAATGCTCCTGAAATAATTGTAAGAAACGAAAAAAGAATGTTACAAGAAGCAGTAGATGCACTTATAGATAATGGAAGAAGAGGAAAGCCTGTTACTAATGCTAGTGGAAGACCCCTTAGATCCTTATCTGATATTTTAGAAGGTAAACAGGGTAGATTTAGGCAAAATTTATTGGGTAAGAGAGTTGATTTTTCTGGAAGAGCTGTTATTGTGGTAGGACCAGAATTAAAATTACATCAATGTGGATTGCCTAAAAAAATGGCTTTGGAGCTATTCAAGCCATTTGTAATAAATAAATTGATAGAACATGGTTTTGCAACAAATGTTAAGAATGCAAGGAAAAAGATTGAAAGAGAGACTCCTGAAGTTTGGGATGTATTAGATGAGATAATTAAAGAAAAACTTGTTCTTTTAAATAGAGCACCTACTTTGCATAGAGTAAGTATTCAGGCATTTGAGCCTAAATTAATAGATGGAAATGCCATTCAGCTCCATCCTTTGGTATGTCCACCATATAACGCAGATTTTGATGGAGATCAGATGGCTGTTCATGTTCCTCTCTCCTTAGAGGCTCAGGCTGAAGCTCGTATCCTTATGCTTTCTTCTAATAACCTTATTTCTCCTGCTCATGGAAAACCATTAACGCTACCAACTCAGGATGTGGTTATTGGACTTTATTATCTTACTTTAATGGTACCAGGAAGAGAAATTGAAAATATAAGATTCTCAAGTCCTGAAGAAGTACTACTTGCTTTAGATGAAAGAAAAGTTGATTTACATTCTAAAGTATATGTTTATAGAAAAAGCATGGAAGAAGTATATGGGGTAGAATTTCCTACTGATAAAGTTTATATTGAAACTACTCCAGGTAGATTGATTTTAAACGAGATTTTACCTGATAAATTAAGATATTATAATGGAGTTTTAACAAGAAAAGAAATCAGGAAAATTGTTGAAAAGTGCTTCGGTGAGTATGGTTGGGGAAGAACTGC
>JAPYWU010000154.1 GCA_028276205.1 Dictyoglomaceae bacterium
TTGATCTCTTCCACAATTCCTATACCTTCTAACTCAGAAAGCACATCAGTTATTGATTCTTCTTTAACATTAATCTCTTTAATTCCTTCTTTTTGCATTTCTTCCTCAGATTTTGAAACCATCTCTTCAGTAATCTCTTCCTTGATTTCTTCTTCTTTTAGCTTGTCTAATAATCCACCCTCAGGGGCTAATTCTTCTACGAGCTTAGAAATTTCTATATCATTTATTGTTTCTATATCAATCTTTGATTCTTCCTTTACCTTAGTCTCGGCAACATTAGCATCAGAAATCATTGACGATGTTGAAATTGAAGATTTAGAAGTTATCTCTTCCTTCTCAGATATACCCTCAGAAGATTCCTTATCCACAATTTTTAAAAGATAAGGTTCTACTGAAAGTCCTGTAAGCAATCTTACATCCTCAAGAGCTGTAGATTTTACTGGTGGGAAGAACCCCACATGAAGCATTTTTTCTTCTAATTTGAGAGGAATAAAATTATGAAATTTCACTAAAAAAGGAGGAATAACCTTTAATGCCGTTTCATCAGGTTTAAATTCTTTCCCTTCAAGAACTTTCCACCCTAAAATTTCTGATAATAAGTCAGTAAGTTTTTCTTTTGATATTAATCCCTCTTCCAAAAGTACTTCTTGCAGTTCTTTACCTTTAACTGAAGAAATTAGACTATCTAATATCCCTTTAGGGATAAGATTTCTCTCTCTAATAATCTCTAAAAGTTTATCATTAACATTAGGAGAATCCATCTTATTCCTCCTTTATTAACTCCTTTTTAGATAACCATCTTTTAATTAAATAATCTTCAATAAGTCTTACAGTCCACCTTTTAATCCATACTTCTTTCTTGTTTAATGGAGATACTAATATGGTATACATCCCCAATTTATTACCCCCATATATATCTGTTAATATTCTATCACCAATTACCAAAGTTGTCTCGGGGGTAGTACCCATTATCTCTAAAGCCATTTTAAAAGATCTACTTCTTGGTTTTAATGCATATCCCAATGCAGGAAGCCGCATAAGTTTAGAAAAATGTTTTACCCTTTTTTGAGACCAATTATTTGACAAAATAACAACTTTAAAGCCTAAATTTTTTATATCATCTATTAATTTTTTTGTTTTCTCATCCAATTTGTTTTCATCCCAAGGAACAATAGTATTATCAAGGTCAAAAATAATACCTCTGTATCCTAATTCATATAATTCTTCAAAATCAATTTTAAATATTGATCCTACATATCTTTTTGGTTTCAAGATTTTGCACATAATAATCACCTTTTATAACCTTGAGCTTTTAAATGCTCTTCATAGGTTTTTGAAAAAGTATGAGTTCCATCATTATTTGAAACAAAAAATAAATAATCTCCTTCAGGATGTAATACTGCTTCTAATGACTTTAAGGATGGAGAACAAATAGGAGTAGGAGGAAGACCATAATTTTTATATGTATTATAAGGAGAATCAATCTCCAAATCTTTGTATAGGAGAGGATTTTTCTTAAAATCATATAAATATTCTACTGTAGCACAAGATTGAAGCATGTAACCTTTCTTCAAACGATTAATAAAGACACCAGCAATTAAAGGCCTTTCTCTGTCTATCTTTGCTTCTTTTTCCACAATAGACGCCAATATTATCCATTCATTAAAACCTAAACCAATTTTTTTAAGATCTTCTTTATAATCAGGAAAATTAGTTAAAATCTGTTTAAAAAATTCTTTCAAAAGAATTTCTATAATCTCTTTCTCTTTAATACCTTTTGGAAAAAAATAAGTTGAAGGAAATAAATAACCTTCTAATGACAAAGGCATTTTACCCCCAAAAAATTCTTTGTAATCCTTTAAAAAAGATAGAGCATAATCAGAATAAGTACAATATTTAAGAAAAAGATCTTTTGAAATATTTAAATGTTCTTCAAGAATTATTCCGATCTCTTTTAAAGATGCACCTTCAGGTATTGTAACTTTTATATTTAAATTTTCTCCATTTACTAATTTATTCACAACTTGGACAAGAGAATAAGATGGAGATAATTGATAATATCCCCTTTTTATGTCCCTCTCTCTCCCAATAGCCTTAGTATACAATATAAATATCTCCTTGGATTTAATAATTCCATTTTTATATAATATATCAGCCACTTGGGAGAGTGAGGAACCTTCTTGAATATATATTTCTATATTTTTATTAGTTTTAGACTTTGGGACAAAAAGTATTATAGAAATAAATATTGTAAATAAAATTAGAAAAAAGGAAAAGAATATAAGGATCTTTTCTAAATTGTTATTCCTCTTCTCCTTCTTCCCAATCTTCTTCTTCCAAATCCTCTTCTTCCCAATCTTCGTCTTCCCAATCTTCCTCTGCTTCCAAAGCTTCCACAACCTTTTCATATTCATCATCATCTTCTATTGCTTCCAAAGCATCTATATAAAGCTCACCATCTTTTTCTGAAAGCCTGCAACGATACACATAAATTTCATCCATATCTTCAGCATCTTTGGGGGTTAGAAGAACATATGTCTTATCATCTACCTCCACAAAATCTCTAATCAGATACTCATAAGTATTTCCTTCTTCATCTTCCAAAATTATAACTTCTTCGTCAAACATTTTATCTGACATTCTGAACACCTCTTTTTTAAAATTTTAAAGAGGGGTCAAGGATTGGTGCCGGAGGCCGGACTCGAACCGGCACGGGGATTGCTCCCCACTGGATTTTAAGTCCAGTGCGTCTGCCATTCCGCCACTCCGGCGGTATTTCCCTATACCTCTCTTTGGTTAAAAAGTGTATCATAAGTTTTTGTATTAGTAAAGTATTGTCTAAAATAAAATTTTCTATTATAATTTAAGTCAAGGAATATCGGCGGTGTAGCTCAGCGGTTAGAGCACACGGTTCATAACCGTGGTGTCCAGGGTTCGAATCCCTGCACCGCCACCATAAAAAGTGAAAGATAAATTTTTAGAAATAATAGAGAAAAAAGTTTTAAATTTTATTAATGCTGAGTCCCTCATTAATGAGAGGGACTCTATTCTTATATGTATTTCAGGGGGAAGTGACTCCTTTGCATTAGCAGAGATACTTCATAGTATTTCACCACAATACAATTATACTCTTCACCTATTATATATCGATCATCATGTTCGACAGAATACAGAAGAAGAAAAACTATTAATAAAGGACTATGCAAATAAAAAAAATATTCCTTTTACCATTTTAAATATATATCCGGATAATCTTTCAGAGAAAACCTTAAGAGATGAAAGATACAAAATAATAGAAGAATTTGCTCAGAAAAATGGATTTACAAAAATAGCCCTTGGTCATACTTTAGATGATAATATAGAGACTATAATTATGAATTTCTTAAGAGGATATGGACTTGAAGGACTTACTGGTATACCACCAAAGAGAGATAAAATCATAAGACCTATTTTGGTTCTTACCAAGAAAGAGACAACAGAGTATTGTAATAAAAAAGAAATAAAGTATAAAGAAGATTTTACAAATTATTTACCTATAACTTTAAGAAACAAAGTAAGATATCAACTAATTCCATTTCTAAGAGACATAATAGACCAATTTCCTCAAAGTTTAATAAATCAAAATATAATACTTAATTGGGATCAAGAATTATTAAAAGACATATCAACAGAGTATTCGGATAAATACATAAAAAGTAATATGGATGGTTTTGAATTCAATTATAATAACTGGAGCAATATTCCAAATGCAATAAAAGTAAGGATTTTAAAAAATATATTTAATAAAATGGGAGAAAATATTACAATAGATGGTTTAATATACTTGATGAATAAACTTTCTAAAAGGAGAAAAACAGGTAATATAGCAATAATGAATACCATTAAAATATATAAACATGGGGATAAAGTCTATTTTATAAAGAAAACCTTGGAGGAAAATTATGAATATATATTATCTATCCCTGG